>CAYIYF010000041.1:0-6963 GCA_964367575.1 Candidatus Woesearchaeota archaeon
GATATTGTCTGTTTCATTTGTATTAGTGTCTGTAATTGTTATTATGCCTTGATATGTGTCTAAATCCATTGAGCTGTCGACATCAATATTTGCAGTGATTATTTTTGTTGATGATGGCAGTATTGTTATAACGTTTGATGGCAGGCCTATAATTATCTGGTCATCGTCGTTGTCCTCTATGATTGTGCTTGAGAATGAAGCAGTAATATCAGAAAGCCCTGTGTTGGTAAGGCTGAAATCAAAAGACTTGAATTCATTCTGCAGAAGAGCAACTGACAATGAGGAAGGGCTTACACTTAAATTTGAGATAGTGGCGCTAGCTATATTAATAGATGCTAAAAGTAATAACAACCATAAAAGTTTTGTTTTTAACATTTGAGGCAATCCTTGTTTTTTTGATGGCCTCTTTTTTATTACTGTGTCATAATAAAAGTATTTAAAGGTTTTGGTTTTTAAACGCGAGAAAGATGATTTTAAATGTCACAAGAAAGCTTTAAATTGCTTTTATTTTGAATAACTAGATGCTAACTTTATTGCAATCAATAATTCTTGGAGTAATTCAGGGGCTAACTGAGTGGTTTCCTGTTTCTAGCTCAGGACACTTGGCTCTTTATCAGAATATTTTTGGCATAGACGTACCTGTGCTTTATGATGTTTACCTGCATCTTGGAACTTTGATAGTCTTATTCATTTTCTTTTGGAAAGACATCACTAGGATATTCAAGGATGTTTTTACGCTTAAACTCAAAACAAAAAACTCCATCCTTGCATGGTATATAATTTCCGGGTCAATAGCCACTGCTGTTATCGGCTTAACTTTTTATGATTTTTTCAGCAGCACATTTTATGATCTAAGGTACATTGGATTTGGTTTTTTGTTCAGTGCGATGATACTATATTTCAGTGGAAAAGCAAAACAAAAAAGGGATTCAATAAACCTCAGTGATAGTTTGGTTGTAGGATTTTTTCAGGCAATTGCATTAGTCCCAGGAGTTTCAAGAAGTGGCGCAACTATTGGTGCAGGGATGATAAAGGGAGCAGGAAAAACCGAGGTTGCAAGGTTTTCTTTTTTGCTTTCAATTCCAGCAGTTCTTGGAGCAGCAATAATACAGAGTCTTGGTTATTTTGGTGAGGCAATTCCTTTTTTGAGAGAGAATCTTGCTGCAGTTGCCATAGGGATATTATTTGCGGCTGCAACAGGATACCTGACATTAAAGGGCCTCATAAAAATAATAGAAAAAGGCGTATTTCATAAGTTTTCCTGGTACTGCCTTGCCATAGGAATATTTACGTTGATTATTGCATTCTTTCCAGAATATTCTGCAATATTTTCGTAAAAAGAAGACCAACCTTTATATATATGTATATGTATATTCATACTATGGCAAGAACAATTATGGTCTCGAATGAGGTCTATGATGAATTAAAGGCAAAAAAGGCAAAGCGCAGTTTTAGCGAGATTATCACAGATCTGCTTCACACCAACAAAAACAAAACAGGAAAGGGACTTTATGCGTGTCTTGGAACGCTCAAAAAAGACAAAGAATTTGAGGCAATTGAAAAATCAATGAAAAAAGGCTGGAAAGAATGGAGCAAAAAGTATGCCTAGACACAGATGTTGTAATCGCAATTCTTAACAATGAAGAGCGAGCCATCAGCATTCTTGACAAAATTAAAAATGATACTATTTTAATCACAGTAATAACTTTATTTGAACTTTTATTAAGAAAAACGAATCTCGAAGCAGTGGAACAATTTAGAAATAAAGTGTATATTCTTGATCTTGATGAAGAGTCTGCAAGGAATGCAAGCATAATCTTCAAAGACCTTCAAAAGAAGGGAAAAATAATCGACATTCGCGACATATTTATTGCTTCTATCTGCAGAACAAATAA
This sequence comes from Candidatus Woesearchaeota archaeon, assembly GCA_964367575.1. GTDB lineage: Archaea > Nanobdellota > Nanobdellia > SCGC-AAA011-G17 > UBA489 > JABIKK01. The sequence continues at coordinate 1,896 of CAYIYF010000041.1, forward strand.
ATGCTCTCTTGCTACATTCAACAGAAAACATTTTGATAGCGTAAAAGACTTATTGATTATTTAACAAAACGCAGAAATTCTTCTCTCATTAAACCAGATTGTTTTATTATAGCAGGCAATGCGCCTTTTGCAAGTGAATCATGCTTTGAAATTGTTAATCTTATATAGGAAAGAACTAGCTAGACGCTAAAGCTCATGAAATCTTTTGCACATACCACTTCTTTTCCAAACGCTTTTTTTGCTTCTTTCAATATTTTCTCTTCAACGTTATCATACCTCTGGCTGAAATGCGTTATGACCAGCTTCTTGGCATTTCCTTTTTTTGCAATCTCGCCAGCCTGAGTTGAAGTCAGATGCTTGTATAATCTGGCCTTATCAGCCATTTCATGCGAAAACGTGGACTCACATATTACCACATCAGCGTCCCTTGCAAGATTCACAGCCCCCTGGCAAACAGCAGTGTCTAGTATTATTCCGACTTTTTTGCCTTCCTTCAGGAAAGTCACGTCTTTCCACTTTACAACTTTTCCCTTGTAGGTTATATCCTTCTTATTTTTCAGTTTTGCAATCATTTCTCCGCTGGGCAATCCTAATTTCTTCATTTTATTTTTGTCAATACATATCTTGTCTTTGTATTTCACATAATAACCGAGACAAGTCATGCTGTGCTTCAAGAAGTAAGCACCAAATTCATACTCCCTATTCTCTAAAAAAACTCCATTTTTTTCTATCACAGTAAAATCTAGCTTTATTTTTTTGTCAATATTAAAAGTTCTCATCAGCATCATCATTCTTTTCTTTACTTCGTTTGTGCCATAGACACTTACTTTTTTTTCAGAAGAGTTCTTTGCAATATTCTCAAGCATTCCTGGAAGCCCAAAAACATGATCACCATGCCAATGCGACAAGAATATTCTTGTTGTTTTTGGAGGCGATATTCCCGCAATCCTCATCTGCCTTTGAATGTTCTCGCCGCAATCCACAAGTATCTTTTCAGAGCCGCAGTCTACGAATATACCACTCTGCCCCCTATCCTTAGTAGGAACCATTGAAGAGGTTCCAAGAAATGTTATCTTGATGTCTGCCATAATATTCTCAACCCAAAGGCTTTTATAAATACTCTTTTTTAAGGGATTGATGACAGAAGCATCTTTTACAGGCGTTCTTATAGGCCCTACAGTTGTTGCAGACGACAATCCAAAATCCCGCGAACTGCATGATAAATCCAGGATAGGCGAACTGCTTTCAGGCAAGTTCAAGTATTCACTAGTTGAGGCTCTGTTTTTGCTGGAATCAGGAAAAATCGAAATCAAGTCAGAAAAAAAATCTATAACCGCAGATGCCTTCACAACAAAAGCACAGAAAACTGAAAAAAACTTTTGGATTCGCTACTTGGTTTACAAAGATTTAAGGTCAAGAGGCTACATTGTAAAGACTGCCTTGAAATTTGGCGCTGATTTTAGAGTATACGACAAGGGAATCAAACCTGGCGAGGATCATGCAAAATGGATTGTCTTTCCAGTACATGAGACAACAACGCTGACATGGCATGATTTCTCTGCGAAGAACCGTGTTTCACATTCGACAAGGAAAAATCTTCTCATAGCAGTCATTGATGATGAAGAATGCCCGACTTATTATGAGGTATCTTGGATTAGGCCGTGATTGTTGTCTTCAATCCAAACAAACCTTATATACTTCGCTTCTAAGCTTAATTTATGCCTGAAATAGCAAGCGATACTCAGAAAAACAAGCTTCATATAGGCAACCTAAGGACGCAGGTTATTGATTACATTGCCAGGCGAGGCCCATCAGTTCCTATTGAAATAGCACAAGGCCTTGGCAGGGAATCCTACTTCATAGGAGCAATACTCTCAGAGCTTCTTCAATCAAAGCAAGTTAAAATAAGCCATGCACGAAAGGGCGGTTCAAGGGTTTATTACCTTCCAGGACAAGAGGAAAAACTTTCAGTTCTTTATGCTTATCTTCCAGACGCAGAAAAAAAAGCTTATGACTTGCTAAAACAGAATAATATCATAACTGCAAGGCAAGCACAGCCTGTTGAGCGTGTCGCCCTTGAAAATCTTAAGGATTTTGCAAATCAGACAGCAATTAACGGCGAGACTGCATGGCAATGGCGTCTCTACAAAGAAGAAGCGAAGCCAGAGATAAAACAGGAGGCAACAAAAATTATTATCCAGGAAAAACAAATGCAGATAATGCCTATTGCTCCGCAGATCAAATCAGATCAGCAAAAACCAATAATCCAAAAACAACAAGAAGATACTTTCATAGGAGACATAGAAAATTACTTCAAACAAAAGAACATCCAGATAATTCAAAAAGAAGTTATACGCAAAAACTCAGAATCTAATTTAGTAATACGCATTGATTCTCAGATAGGGCCTATTGACATGTTTGTATGCGCAAAAAATAAAAAGAAAATAAATGACCAAGACATAATGCTTGCCCATCAGAAAGGGCAGAACAAAAGAATGCCGACATTATTCCTGACAACAGGAGAACAATCAAAAAAGGCGCGTGATTACATTGAAAAAAACCTCAAGGGATACATGGTCTTCAGGAAGGTATAAGATGGGGCACAAACTATTCTTATTTTTATTGCTGTTATTCTTTTTTTATAGCATATCATCTGCTTATGCTGCCCAGTCAATAGCAGACACAATGAAATCTGTTGACCAATATTATTATTTAATTCTTGACAATGATGCAGTTGGTGCAGACACGATAGCAGCAGCAGAGATACAATCAGGATTGATAGAATACAATGACATCAACATAACAACAGTTCTTGAGGAAGAAGTCAGCCAAAATGTTGAAAAAATCTTAATAAGCCCTCCATGCGGCAAATTAATCCAGGAACTTCTTGGTTACGACTGCGATTCCTGGCCTTATGAGGAAGGAGAGGCAATTGTAATTGCAGATGAAGGCAATGTTTACATAACTGGAACCATTCCAAATGACAGAAGGCGCGCCGGGCTAATCTTGAGGAATTATCCTGATTATGACATTCTTGCAGAGCATTCATTTGTGATAATCCAAGGATTGTCGCTTGATCCGGATTTGCTGGAGATAATTCCTGGAAAAACAAAAGGCGAGTTTGTTTGTGGTGATGGCATATGCGATGCTGGAGAAAAGTTTCTTTGTTATCCAGATTGCGGTCAAAAAACATGCTTTGAAATTTGTAGCGAAGAAGGCTATGAAAATGCGTATTGCAGGGATGTTCCGACAAATCCAAACGTAGCTGTCTGCCTCGATGGCGAAAAGAATCAGGGCCTACAATACTGCACTGGCGGAAAATCATGCTGCTGCGAAGCAAAGGAAACAGAACAAAACAAGACAGTTGAAAAAATTCCAGAGGCAGAACAAAAAGCTGAAGAAAAAGTGGAACAGGGATTCTTTGCAAGACTATTTTCAGAGGAAAACAGCGCTGGAAGCGTAGTTGTTGTTGCCTTGGTACTTGTTTCCATAATAATCATTATCGGCATTATAATGGCCAAAGGATAGCCTTTTAAATAATTCTTATCAAAACCATACTATGTCTCGGTAGCTCAGCTGGTTAGAGCACACATGGAAAGTTTAAGTAGCTCCATGGCTTAAACGGCTGTTATCCAAAAGGACAGTCATCCTAATGGGCTAGACACCGTGAATCGTTAGAATAAAACGATCGGTAAAGGTCGAAAGTTCAAATCTTTCCCGGGACGCTTTTCTTTTTTTTTCGAAAATCTTTCAACAAATCGCACTTCTCACCTTCAACAAGAACTACTTTAAAAACAGTCCTCTTAAATGCACTATGAAAGAAAAAATTCTTGAGGATATTATTAAAGATTACAAATCTGGAAGTTCTTTAAGAAAACTGAAAGATAAGTATAACTATAGTGTTGGAAATCTACATTATCATCTAAAAAAGAAAAATGTTCTTAGAAATAATGGGATAGTCCATTCTATTAAATCAGACAACCAGCTATTAATAGGAGCATTTATTGGCCTCTGGGCTGGAGATGGGTCAAAGTTTATCGACAGATCGGCACATACTATAAAGGTGCATATCAATAAAAACCAAGAAGAATTAATTCAATTTATAGAAAATATGATTTTTGAATTGTTTTTTAAGAAAATTTCACATACTGCAGAAGAAAAAACAAATCAATGCACAATCAGATTCTTTTCAAAGTTTATTTATAATTTTATAGACGAGTACCTTGATTATAGAAAAAATAAAAAATTAACAGTAAAATTAAAGAAAAATTTAAATGACCTTGATGAATTCTTCCTAAAAGGATTTTTGTTAGGGGTAACATTAAGTGATGGGTATTTTAAAGATAGGTTTGTTTTCAGCTCAATATCTAAAGGTCTCATTAGAGACGTTTTTTTAATATTATGTAAGTTTGGTTTTGATCCAAGAATAACTATACAGGACAGAAGTAAATATGGTTGGTATGAAATAAATCGGCTTTATTTAATATACAAGGAATCTGGGTTGTTTAAGTCGTTCTTAAACGATGCAATAGCATGTTGTGGTAGCGATGCTAATATCGATTCTCTTAAGGGATATTAAAATAGAGATGTCATAATATCTTTCAAAATCCTAAGCACAAAGCAAAATATGGCTTTTTCTGCTCGAAACTCTTATAAATTGTCTAAAAGCTAAATGTTCTTAAATGAGCCCGTGGCCTAGCCTGGTAAGGCACTACTCTGATAAATATATTCAACAATATAGGTTGAAATTCGGTTAGGTAGGGATCGTCAGTTCAAATCTGATCGGGCTCACTTCATAATGGAAAGAATACTTAGAAAAATAAATAGAAGCTTCAGAAGACTTTTTGCTAGTAAAATACAGGTTTTTATTGCAGTATTGATACTTATTGCTCTCGTAAGTTTAGTTTTAACATTAAATTATGAACCTCAAAAAAAATCTGTTGCAAAATATGATTTAACAGCGCCGGCCATATTCTCTCTTGAAAACTTTAATGCCAATGCCATTTCAGTCAGGGGTGTAAAAGTAGGGGATAGAACCCAGCAATTACTTAAAGTTCTTGGCACTCCT
>CAYIYF010000042.1:0-2296 GCA_964367575.1 Candidatus Woesearchaeota archaeon
AAGCACAGGGAATATCACAGTCTTCAGGAAGGCAAGAATGCCATTTTCCTCAGTTTCCCCTTCAGGGCAATAGGCTTTGGACATTTTTCGTGCAACTTCTTTCTCATCATCAAGCAAGTCAATGATAGAGCTTCTGTCAGATGAACTCATCTTGCTTCCAGTCAAACCAGGAATCATTGGATTCATCAGATGTATTCTCTTTGCATATCCAATCTTCTCCAGATATTCTCGTGCGAACATGAATATCTTTCTTTGGTCAGTGCCGCCAAATTGTGCATCAACGCCAAGATGCTGCTCATCAAGAGCTTGCAATAAAGGATACATCAAAGAGCTCAATTTTGGATTGTCTGACTGTTTTACAACTTCAGCTCCTGCTTTCTTTGCATCATTCAATGAAGATATTCCTGCTAATCGGTACACATCCAATGCATATTCATTGCCTAATTGGTAATCCGTCCCTCGTACAAACTTTAGTTTATCCAAAGGCACGCCAAGTGATTTCAGCATTTCTTTGATTAAAAATTCATAATATTCAGTTCTATGTTGCAATTGATCCCATAGGGATTTCTGGTTGTCTAAGTATGCATGAATATCAGCAAATAATATCGTGACATGGCATCCTGCCTTGAGAAAATCAGCTATTTTTTTCATTGGAACAAAGTATGCAATATGTGGCTTTCCTGTTGGAGCAGTCCCCCAATACACGCGTAAATCTCGCTCATTGAGAATGTCTTTCAGTTCCTTCTCGCCAACAACCTCTTCCAAATTTCTTGTAACAAGGTTATATTTCTCTTTTGTCTGCATAGAGTTTTTCTTGTCAGCAAGAATATAAAGCTTGCGAACAAAACGCTTATAAAACAAAAAAATGACAGTATTCTCATGTTAGGAAATGGAGGGGTATGGAGTTATACCATTCTGAGTGTTCTCGTTGTTAGTCTTATTTCGTTTGTTGGTGTTTTAACACTCTCAATAAAAAAAGATATTCTCAGCAAGGCCTTGATACTTTTAGTCAGCCTTTCAGCAGGAGTCATGCTTGGTGATGCTTTCCTGCATCTCATCCCAGAAGCGGCAGAATCTGGTTTTGATATTACAATAGCAATATCATTGCTTTCAGGAATAACTTTATTCTTCATCCTCGAAAAATTAGTCCAGTGGAAGCACTGTCACCATACGCACCACACACATGAAGCAAAAAAACGGCCAATGCCTTATGCGATTATGAATCTTATCGGAGACGGTTTGCACAATTTCATTGATGGAATTTTAATTGCAGGCAGTTACTTAGTGGATATTCAACTTGGAATTGCAACAACAATTGCAGTTGTCTTGCACGAAATTCCGCAGGAGATTGGAGACTTTGGAGTTTTATTGCATGGCGGTTTCAAGAAAACAGGTGCGCTTTTGTTTAATTTTCTTTCAGGGCTTACAGCAATGATTGGTGCAGTCATGACATTGCTTTTAGGGCAGGCAGTGTCATCAGTGCCAGAATATTTGATTCCTTTCACAGCTGGCGGTTTTATCTACATCGCAGCATCAGATTTGATTCCGCAGATTCACAGCCATAACATATCAACATCAGAGGCAAAGCAGTCAGCTCTTGAGCTGTTGGTATTCATCCTTGGTATTGTAGTTATGTATGGTCTTTTGTTCTTGGAATAATCTCGTAAATTCTTCAGGTTTCTCTCCTATAAGTTTATGAAAAACCATCGTATAAGAAAAATATGCAATTTGAAAAAGTGAATGCCTTAGCAACTGCAGTTATAGCCTTTGCGACTATCCTTGGTCTTTTTACTGCACTATATTACTACTTAAAGTCACTTGGAACGCAAGAGTTATATATCTGGGCAGGAGAGATAAGTAGTATAGTGCTTATTGTAACATTCATTATATTTGTTGAAAGGAGCATAGAAAAATGAAGATTAATTGGAAAAGCAAGTGGATAGATGTGATATTAGTAATAATTATGGTTGCTTGTTTTGTGTTCATTCTATCATTTATTAAATAATTTTTCGATAAGACCAATTAGTAACAACTTTTTTAGATGCCATAAACACTCCTTCTTCTGGAAGACTATTGAAAGTAGTTTACAGAACGAAAGGCAAAACTATAAAAATATTGACAGCATATTGGTTAAAATGAAAAAACATTACAATGAAGAAGACATCCTTCTCATAGAATTTAAAGACGGAGAATATTGGAAGAGTATAGAGCTCTCCAAAGATATTGTTATGGATGTGACAAAAGATGGCGATATTTTGAGTATTGAAATATTTAACGCAAGCAAGACATTTTCTGG
>CAYIYF010000042.1:2396-6862 GCA_964367575.1 Candidatus Woesearchaeota archaeon
CAGAAATGGATGGCAACCGTCCAGAAACAACACGGCCTGTGCATAGCAAGGAGATTGTAGGGTTTCAACACCCTGAGCATATAATAATGCTTTGACGTTTCTTGCGAAAGAAACAAGATAACCAGTCGAGCACAAGCACAGGAAACGATGAAACAACGAGCCCTGGCCGGTGCAAGTCGGTTACGACGCTAAGTTAAATGTTGGAATGGTCTCCTCTTGTTTTCGTGATAAGAAGACCAACAGAAGGCGGCTTATGCGCTCCTAACAACTTTATATATCACTTCAAGCAATGTCCATACATGGGTGGGAGTAAAAGAATCAAAGCACAAATAGCAAATGCATTATTATTTGTTTTTGGAGGGATTATTATAAATGCCATTGAATTATATCTTTATGGGTTCTTTATTTTTGGATGGATATTTTTTATTTATATGATTGTTAGAATATATAAAACATCGCAAAAATATAAAAAACAACAATAACTTATTTCATAAAATGAAAAGAAGGCCACTAAATGCTTTTAGAAAGAAAAAAATAGAGGCACGTGTCAAAAAAAAGTTTGGAAGGTTAGTGTGTGAGCATTGCAAGAAAAAGCCAAGAAGTGTTAATCTAGAATATGCCCATAAGAATAGAAGAAACTATGACAATCGTGTAGTTAATTTTCTATTATTGTGTCCAACTTGCCATAAAAGATATGACGACAAAGTAAAGTTAGGAGTCCATAGATATTTTTTAGGTGTTACAAGAATTACACGTGTAAAGCGGAAGCCTAAGAAGAAAAGAAGGAGGAAAAAGAGAAATATATTCAATTTCTAAATAAAACACTTTTATTTCTTAGATTGACCAAAATGACACTAAAAGATTACTTCACCACAAGAGAAGTGGAAAGAAATTATGGGGAGTATGGCATTGAGCAATGCTTCATACGAGAATTCTCGCAAAAAGATGATCTTGATTTTAGACTGGCACTTCAAGATGTAAGACATAGATGTTCATTGTATTCATTGGGTAGAATAGGATCAAATGCTTTAAGTCTTGCAGCGATTTCTCAGTTTTTCATGGGTGTAGCACCTGCTATTCCTTGGATTTTTTTGGTAATGTCAGAATTGCATAGATACAGGATGTACAATGATGACATGGATAATAGAAACAGCTTTGAAGAGCTGAGAAGAAATGTTATTAAGTTAGACTTAAAAAAAAAGACTGCAAAGAGCAGAATTTAGGGCGCGTTCAGGCTTAGAAGCCCATTTCTGACATTCGTTTTACTACAAGACGACGAGAATAACACGAAAAAGCAGACATAATCTTTATAAAACAATAGCCATTTATAATCTTACAATGGTACAAGATATTACTAAAATTGAACAAGAACTACAACATATAAGAAAAGATGTTGAATTTATTAAAATAGTTCTTTCTGAAGATTTTGAATTAAGTGAATCAGCAAAAAAATCGCTTAAAGAAGCACGAGAAACAGAAGAAAGTGCATATATTGATTTATGATGAATTATGAAATAAAACTTCATCCCAAAGTAAAGAAATTTCTTGATAAATCAGAAAAAAATGTTAGTGATAGAATTATTAAGAAATTGAAATTATTGAAAGAAGAACCATTTCGTTTCTTGGAGCATTATGAAGGAGCAGATTACTATAAGCTTAGAATTGGGGATTATAGAGCTTTGATAGATGTTGACAAATCAAGAAAGATAATTTTTGTTAGAGTTTTAGACCACAGAAGCAGAATTTATAAAAACAATTAGTCTGCCTCGAGCATTATCTGCCTATTACTTTTTGTTATTCATCGTACTTGTAACCCTTCAGCAAGAAGCTTTTTCACCCTTCCAGGATTATAAACCCAAATAATAACACCTTCTTTATCAATAAGTATCTTTCCTGATGTGTCTAAATAGTCCAGAATAACTTGGAATGTTTGATACATCATTTTCTTTGGAAGTCTCTTCCAGACTTGGTATTTGCCATACTCTTTGCTGTATTTTTGGATAGTTTTCTCTACCATAATCACTGATTCTAATGTCGGGCTATGTATTACGTTTGTTTGAGTCATGTTATATAAGTTTATATAAGAACTAATATTTATATGTTTCTATCATAAAAATGAAAATATTTCGTAAAATCACAGTAAAAAGTATTAAAGAAAGATATGTTGTTAAAAAGAGTAAAATATATAAACTATAGTTTTTTACTATAGGCTATGGTTACTACAATTCAAATAGGAGAAAAGACGATGGAACAGCTTAAAATGATAAAAAAAACTCAAGATCTAAAATCTTACGAAGAAGTAATCAAAGAACTCATCGTTAAATCACAAAATTCTAAGTCTTTTTTTGGATTTTTAGGGAAACATAAAGATTTGCCAAAGATACTTAAGGAGCTTCAAGAGGAGAGAAGATCAAGTGACAGATTTTAAGTTGATAGACAGTTCAATTTGGATATCTTATCTTTTGTCTGATGAGAAAGTTAAAACTGTTATTGACAAAGAAGATGGGCTGGCAACTTCTGTCTTATCCTTGTTTGAGATAAATAAAAAATTACAAAAATTAGGCTATTCAAAAACTAAAATAAATCAAGTCTTGTCTTTAATAAAGCAAAGAAGCATTTTATGTAACGTTGATGAAGAAACTATAAAGACAGCAATAGATTTTTCTAACGTTTTGGCGATTGTAGACGCAATACTCTATGCAACGTCACAGTTGAACAACTTTAAGTTGATTACAAAAGATAACGATTTTAGAGGGCTAAAAGATGTAGTAATTCTTTAAGTCATGAAATGAAAGAAACAGTAAATCTTTTAAACTATTCTTGAGTCTTATTCTGATGGCAGAACAGAAGATATCCATGCCTCAATCAGGCGGTGGTTTAGTCCGTTACTTTGACGAATACAAAACAAAGTTCCAGATAAGCCCTAAAGCAGTAGTAGGGATGATTTTTATTGTTATAGTAATCATGGCATTGCTTCATGCTTTTGGTTAACAAACCTTTATTATTTCTGCAAATATTTTATGAGTTATCAATTATAAGATCAAACCCAAGAGTTCAGCACCTTCAAATCAGGGCTTAACAGATTCACGCTATCATCTTTTGTTCTCAGCCCCCTGTAAACCCTCTGTAAAAATTCCCTTCTGGCTTTGTCAAAATAAAACTTGCTAAAAGCCTTCTCATCTTTTTTCCTAAGTATCTGCCAGAATACATCCTTCATTCCAGGGAATGGATACTTTGTAAATACAATGCTCTTGCACATGTCTCCAGGCAGGTCAACGCCGCGATTGCATTTTGTGCTGTACAAGGTATCTATTTTTCCATCCTTGAACATCTGCAAAAGCTCCCCTTTCTTGTACTTTTCCTGCAATTCTTCAAGCCTCTCACGGCTCATTACGCTTATTCCAATATCTTCCTTTTCTTTTTCGCTGGGCAGGTCTCCAAAGCTGTTCACATGGACTAGAAGTGGTTTTTCAGCATATGTAATACAGTCCTGCAATACTTGAAGATATTCTTTCCTTGTTATCCTTCCGTCTTGAAAATCTTTCCATCTGCAGTTTTTCTCCTTCCCAGTCATTTTTCTGTTGACAGTTCCTCTGTTCTCAGTTTCAGCCTCTATGACAATAAATTCCTTTATGCCGAATATCTCCTTAAGAACGTCTTCGCTGTGCAATGTTCCAGACATCATCACAAATGCCTTGTTTTTGTCAGTAAACTCCTTGAGTTTTCTTTCTAGATTTATGTTCACAACCCTTGCAATTACATCATCCCTTTTGTTGTGGCTAAATCCAACATAAGTATCATCCATCATGCCTTCAAAGCTTTTTGCTACAGCATAAAACTGTTCAAGCTCTTCATGCTCCAGTAAAAAATCACTTTTAATGATAGCATTAAATATTTTTTGCAGTGGTGTGTCTTTTATTTCAACTATTTCATCATCATCTATCATTGTAGTTATCCACTTAGCGTTTAATAACTTTTGAACGCTGTCCATCAAGAATTCTATTCCTTCCCTTAAGCTGCCATTTTTTGTTTTTGTCCATACCTCCTCAAGTTTTTTCAGCATGAAATTTAAATTAATATTCTTTTCATTCCCAAGGTTGTCAAGGAACTCATCGCATTCATCTATTATCTCAACATCAGTTGCAGGTTTTCTGTCTAAAACATTTTCAATTTCATATTTCTTGCTGTTGAATACCAGCACGTCAGCATTAATATATCCCATGAATTGCTCGTAATATTCGCATCCAGACTCCCGTTTATGATAAATAAACTCCTTGTCTTTGAGCCCTTTGTATTTGTACTGCTTTGAATCTTTTAGTCCATAATCTCCAAACCAGTCTTTTCCTATGACAGGGCTCCAATAAGGGCATGCAGCAGCAACATTTAGCCTTCTAACATCTTCTATGTCATCAAAATTATCAGCATCAACTGCAGGATTATTTTTTAAGTATGCCTTAATCAAGTCC
>CAYIYF010000043.1:0-6569 GCA_964367575.1 Candidatus Woesearchaeota archaeon
AAGAAATACTTAATGAAGGCAGCATTAGGACTGAAGATCTTTTGAAGCTTTATGATGAACGCGGAATATCTCCTGAACTAATAAGCAGAGAGGCTGAAAAGCTTGGGAGAAACATTGAAGTTCCTGATAACTTTTATTCTATGGTTGCAGAAATGCATGAAAGAAATGAGGTTAAACATGTAGCAAAAAATAAATTAGATATTGATCTATCAGAAATACCAGAAACAAAAGTGGAATACTATGGCGATTACTCTATAACTGAGTTTAAGGCCAAAATATTAAAAGTTAAAGGGCAATATGTTGTCCTAGATGAGACTTATTTTTATCCAACAAGTGGCGGACAGTTGCATGATCTTGGAAGCATAAACGGAGTAAATGTTGTTGATGTTGTGCGAGAAGGCAAGCATATGGTGCATATAACGGCAAAAGATGTTAATTTTCCTATAGGGAGCAAAGTTATTTGTGTAATAGACAAAGATAGAAGACTGCAACTAGCTCAACACCATACAAGCGCGCATATACTAAATGCTGCTGCCAAAAGAGTTCTTGGAAACCATGTTAATCAGGCAGGAGCACATAAACAAGTTGACAGGGCAAGATTAGATATAACGCATTATGCGGCCCTAAGCGAGAAAGAAATTGCCAAGATAGAAGAAGAAGCTAATAAAATCATAAATGAAGCCATAAACATAAATAAGACATTTATGGAAAGGGGAAAAGCAGAAGCTAAATACGGCGTTGGAATATATCAAGGAGGGGTGGCACCCGGAAAAGTCCTGAGGATTGTGGATATTCCTGAGGTGGATGTTGAGGCCTGTGGGGGAACACATTTGAACAACACTCAAGAAGCTGGAAAAATAAAGATATTAAAGAGCAGCAAGATAAGTGACAGCATTGTTAGAATTGAATATGCAGCTGGAAAAGCAGCTGAAAATGAATCTGGCAAAGAAGATGATTTGCTTGGAGAATCTGCAAAGATTCTTGGTATTGGAAAAAAAGGAGTCGCTATTAAGGCTGCAGAAGTTTTCAGATACTGGAAAGATATTGTAAAGAAAGGAAAGGAATTAAAGTTGGAGTATTCTGGCGATGAAGAAGAATTAAGCGACAAAGAAATACTTGAGAAAACTGCAAGCATCATTAAAACGCAAATTGAACATGTGCCTTCAACATTGAAGAGATTCTTAAAAGAGTTAAATGAGAAAAGAGACTAAATGTCCATTATCTTCTTCTTGCAATAGAAATATTTTTTTGTGCCGTAAACTGCCAATATTACCCCTATTAATATGAATGCTGTTGCCACCATGTATGAATATGAATTAAAAAATTTAAGAATGATAAGTGCTGTAACCAAACAGGTAAGGGCAGTCCTCCAAAATGCCATGAGTGTTCTTTCGTTTGCCAAAAAAGTACGCTCTCTCGCTAATGTCGTTATTCGCTCTTTTTTCACTATGCTGATGGCTATACAAAACTTGTATTTAAATATTATGATTAAATAAATAGAATGAGGAAACGGGTTCCTCGACTAGGTTAAATTCTTGTCTTTTAACAAGAGTCTTCCAGGGACATAGAACATTGTAGTCTTTTATATTTAAACTTTTCTGATAATTTTTGCCAATATTTCGATATTTCTGCACCTCTGTTTTCACATTTTTTATAGCAAGAATTACTTTAAATATTTTTTATGGTTATTCAATAAAGATTGCAGGCTTGCCTGGTTTTGCTTTTTGTGATTTATTCTGCGGGTCGTGTTTATTTTTGTCATTTACCTTAAATATAAATACTGGCTTATTTATTCTCTTTTCTATCTCTTTGATGTTGTATAATTCGTGTTCATTTGGAATTGTGTAGAGATAAACTTTTTCAGGCGTTCTGTCTTTTATTAACCTAAGGATATTTACTATATCTGCAATGACCTTATCTATGATCTCATCCTCCTTGTCGAATTTCTCATTGATCTTCTTTTCATTATGCTTTGGCCATGCTGTAAGAGAGACAAATGACTTGTTTTTTATCATTTCCCATAATTCTTCAGCCAAGTGTGGGCAGAATGGGGATAATAATAGTATTGCTTTTTCTAAATCTTCTTTTGCAATTTCATTTTCTAAAGTATCAAACAGGTTTCTTAGTTTTATCAACGCCTGATCGTACCTTAAATTTTCGATATGCAGTGTGACATCTTTTATTGCTTGATTTATTTTATGCTGTAATTTTTCACTTGATTTTTTTAGTTTGACCTTTTCAACGTAGCTGTGCACTTTTTTCAAAAATTTTGCGCTTCCTTCTATCCCATTTTCACTCCAATCCCTGTCCTTCTCTGGAGAGGCTAAAGACATCAAAAAGAGCCTTGCTGCATCTATTCCGTATTTTGCTGAAACGTGTTCTGGCAATACCACATTGCCTTTTGACTTTGACATTTTTTCTCCACCTTCGCCGTGAAGCATTCCTTGGTTGAATAACCTTACAGCAGGCTCATCAAACTTAAGCAAGCCCAAGTCTCTTAGGAACTTTGTGTAAAATCTAAAATAGATCAAATGCAAACATGCGTGCTCTTTTCCACCAATGTACAAGTCAACAGGCGACCAATATGAAACTTTTTTCTTGTCAAAGATTTCTTTTTTGTTTTGTGCATCACAATACCTTAAAAAGTACCATGAGGAATTAACAAAAGTGTCCATTGTATCTGTTTCTCTCTTTGCAGGTTTTTTGCATTTTGGACATTTTACATCTAAGAATGACTTACTTCCTGAAAGAGGATTCTTTACCTCTGTCATTTTTATGTTGCCTGGAAGTACAACTGGAAGGTCTGATTCTGGAACTGGAACATGCCCGCAAGATTTACAGTTGATTATTGGTATTGGAGTTCCCCAGAATCTTTGCCTTGAGATTAACCAGTCTTTTAATCTAAAATTAATTTTTTTCTTTCCAAGTTTTTTTGATTCGAGATATCTTGTTATTTTTTCTTTTGCTGTTTCATTGTCTAAGCCTGTGAATTCTGCCGAATTGATGAGTCTGCCTGGACCTGTGTATGCGCAATCTTTAGAACTTTTTTCTGAATGCACTACTTCCTTGATCGGAATATTATATTTATTTGCAAATTCAAAGTCCCTTTGATCATGCGCAGGGACAGCCATAACCATTCCAGAGCCATAATCTGCAAGAACGAAGTTTCCAACGTATATTGGTATTTTTTCTCTTGTTATTTGGTGGATGGCGTGGCTGCCAGTAAAAACGCCTTCCTTTTCGAGCTTGTCGATTTCTTCCTGGCTTACTGAATGCAATTTGTTAATGAATTTTTCAACTTCTTTCTTTTGCTCTGGCACAACAAAATCCATCAGTCCTGGATGCTGCGCAGAAACTACTAAAAATGTGACACCAAATAAAGTGTCTGGGCGCGTTGTAAATATTGGCCAATCTTCATTATTAATTTTAAATTTTATTTCTGTTCCATGCGACTTGCCAATCCAGTTCTTTTGTAATTTTTTTATTAGATCGGGCCAATGTTCTAACTTATCAATTTTTTCATAAAGCTCATCAGCATAATCTGTTATCTTAAAGAACCACTGATCCAAATTCTTTATGCTTACATTAGTATCTTCATGGCGCCAACATTTTCCATGAGTCACCTGCTCATTTGCAAGAACAGTATTACATTTGTCACACCAATTAACAGGAGCTTTTCTTTTATATGCCAGACCTTTTTTATACATCTGCAAGAATATCCATTGATCCCACTTGTAGTATTCTGGCAAATGCGTTTGCACCATACGTGACCAATCATAACTTAATCCCAGTTCTTTTTGCTGCTTGATATAATTCTTTATTGCGTCTTCTGTGAATTTTTTAGGATGAGATTTTGCTTTTATTGCCGCATTTTCTGCTGGCAATCCTAGAGAGTCATAACCCATTGGGTAAAGCACGTTAAAACCCTGCATTCTTTTAAACCTTGCAAATATGTCCCCAATTGTATAGTTAAATGCGTGACCCATGTGCAAGCCTGATGAGCTTGGATAAGGAAACATCTCTAAAACATAGAATTTCTTTTTTTTCTGATTTTCTCTAACTTTGAAAATTCCTGCTTCTTCCCATTTTTTCTGCCATTTCTTGGAGATTTTGTTTAAATCAACCATAATTGTGATAGAAGGCTTATCATTTAAAAATGTTTGGAGTTACCGCCTATCTAAACACTTTATCCCACAATTTTTTAATTCTTTTTGAATAATCTTTCTTTCCGATGACTAGGATGAATAGTGCCACTATCAACAAACCTACAACAAAACTAGTGACTTGATAACCAATAGGTATGCTTCCAATGTATGAAAAAAGAAATGCGCCAGGGATTATACCAATCAATGTGGCGAATGTATAAGTTCTCCACTTTATTCTTGGAAATAAACCCAAGACATAACTCAATATGTCAACCGGCACCATAATGCGCAAAAGAATAAGACCAAGGAAGATATTTCTCTCAGGTATTATCAATCCAAGCTTATTTATTTTTTCTATGGTTGTTATTTTTTCTATTAGAGGCAGACCAAATCTCCTCGCTATTCCAAATGCTATAACTGACCCGCTTGCCCATCCAATAACTGACAAGAATGCTGTTGCTATCGGCCCCCACATGCTGGATGCTATCGGGATTAGTGGAAGAACTGTCAATGGTGCCAGCACTGTTTCTATTAAAATTATTAAAACATACGCAATCTTTCCAAAAACTCCAGAAATTAGAATATTTTTCTCTAAGAAAATCATGCCTTTTTGCGCAAGATATGATGCAATAAAGAAAACTAATATTATGAGTGTCAAAAAAAATATTGACTTTTTGGCTTCTTTTTTCATGCTTTTAGAATGTGTTTTTTTCTTTTTAATTGCTTTTAATTTAATTTTTTAAGACGGCAGAAAAATGATAAGGCTTAAAATATGCTATTTCCTATAGATTTGAGATGAAATTGAGGAATTTAATCTTAATTTTAATTGTTTTAGCTAGCTCTATTGCTGTTCTCGGACAATCAAACGAAACAGAGGAAGCTGGAGGGGGAAGCTCCTCTTCAAATGCCAGCTCCCTTGCTGGTGGCGGTTCATTGCCGCTGATTGTCGGCGGAAAAATATACAAAGCAATATACTTTTCAGAGCCAGTAAGGTCAATAGAATTTGAAATATCTGATAATGTCTGGACAGGACGGCCTTTTCCACAGGGATTAAATGAACTCCCATTGGCCGTAAGCTACCTTGATAATTCAAGAAATGTATATACTTACTTTAATATCCTGGCACCAAAAATAAACAAGAGCAACCTTGCTTTTGCTGAATTGAAGCTTAATGTGAAAAAAGACTGGATGGGGAAAAAAGACATACAACTTGATGCGGTTGAATTGCTTATATATGAAGAAAATGGCTGGACTGATTCTGGAGTGACTCTTGAATATTTTGGCGAAAACTCCGAAGAATATTTTTATCTTGCGCAAGTTTCAGACTTTTCCTATTTTGCCATAGTTGAGAAGAAGGATAAACTAGTTGTGGAAGAAGCTGTCAATGATACTAAAGAAGAAATTATTGAGGCTGTAGTTAAAACAGAAAAAACAATAGTCATAGCTAAAGAAAAACAAGACTTTACGATGTTCTTCTTTTTTGCTGCAGTTGTTTTGATTCTTTTGCTTATGTATCTCCTGAAGAAAAAGAAGTCATAAATTTCTTATTCGAAAGCTTTAAAACAATATTGAGAAGATTCTACTTTATGAGCCCGTAGCTCAGCTTGGATAGAGCGCTTGCCTTCTAAGCAAGAGGTCGCAAGTTCAAATCTTGCCGGGCTCGCTCTGGCACTGTGGCGAAGAGGTCTAACGCTACCGCCTGCAGAGCGGTCATTCGCAGGTTCAAATCCTGCCAGTGCCTTTTTGTTTTAGATTAATCTAGTTGAAATAATAAAAAAGAAATAAAGAAGATTATAAGCTTTTAGCTTATTTCTTCTTAATGACAACTGACCCGCCTCTTGGCTCAAAGTCTGCGAGTTTCTTGTCAGCTGATTTTTTCTTCTTTCCAGAAGTGAATATCAGCTTTATTAGGAATATTGCAATTATCACCAAGACAATGTTTCCTATTGTCAGCAAAACCTTTGAGTTTCCACCGAAATTCAAGTCACCAAGGATTGGCTTGCTTGCTGCTTCGGAAATCTGAACTGTGAAAGTTTCTGTTTCCAAAACATTTCCTGTCTTGCTATCCTTAACAACAACGTTTGCCGTGTAGGATGCACCAGATTCAACATCTTCATTTACTTTTATGTTCAGGAATACTGTTGATGTCTGGCCAGGGTTCAAGTGAACATTCTTGCTTGATGTTGATGTCCCGAACTCGTTCAAGTTGTCCAAGCTCACTGTGTAATCAACCGGGAATCTCTCATTGTTCTTTGTCTGAACTTTCAAGCTTACCAACTTTCCAGATGATGCGCTTATTTCAGCATCATCCAATGTGATTGCATCTGTGAACTCATCATCTGAGAAGTCACTATCAGTGTCGTCTTCTGTGCTTGTATCTTCGTTGTCAATGTCGGCAGCTTCACAGATGTTGTTTATCTGCAG
>CAYIYF010000044.1:0-6195 GCA_964367575.1 Candidatus Woesearchaeota archaeon
CGATCCTCACTGTTCTTTGGCGCATCTAAGGAATAAAATTTATGCTTTCTTTCGGCAAGAAGACGTTTTCTAGCCTTATATGACTCCAATCGTTCATCCCTTATACCTTTGAGATGCTTTCTTATTTTTTCTGGAAAAAGATAGTCTACATCTCTCTTTAAAAGATTAGAAAGCACCTTTGCATTTTCATCTGGAGGAAGACATCTCATACTTTCATAAGCCTGAAGTTTTGGTTTATTGATGCCGCATGCCTCGGATAGATCCTTTAAGCAGTAATATCCCATAGCAAGTCTTGCCGCAATGAAATTAAAATTATAGTAATTGTCCCTTCTATCAGACCTGAAAGGTCTTCCTTCAACAATATCGCTGTCAAGTATCATTACAAGATATATTTTATAAAATATATTTATAAACATTCCTATTGTACGAGAAGTAATGCCAGCCACATCCTGTTAAGGTCTTTTTATATACTCACCAGATTCATAAAAAACTAAGTAAATGGAACTTCTTCGCGTCCAACAACCAGCATCCAATGTTTGGATGTTTTTTTATAATTTGTCCACAATTTGTTAAATTCATTCCATGAAAGAGTATAATCTTGTCCATTGGCAGGGTCAGCAAGCATCAAAACCTTTTCATCTTTATCATAGCCTTCAACAACAGAATAGTGCCCCTTCTTAACAAGCGGGTTAAAATAGTTTACAATTACAGGGTAGCCGGCATCAAGGAATTTTGTTATATCGGCTATTGATTTGTTGTTTCCTGCTATGAATGTAAACCCTTCATTTTTGACTTCATCTATCATCCTTTTATGGCTTGTTCCGGTTTTAGGCAATGCCTTGCAGAGCGATATCATCTTTTTTTCAGAATATTTTCTTCCAAGATGTTCAAAAACCATGCGAAGAGAAACAGGGCCACAGGAGTAATCCTCATGCTGCGGATAATATTTGATGTCCAGCTTCATAAATTTAAGTGGTTAAACTTCTTTAATAATCTTATTATGCCATAATAGTATAAAGATCACAAAAAAATCTTGACTTTCTTCCCAGTAATGCTATCATCAAATCTTCCTTTATTTACTTCAACGACAAACTGGGCTTTCTCTTTAGGTGTGTAATGAGGACAAGGATCTTCTATGCAAGGCTCTGCACTTAAAACATCAACGATGATAAAATCAGAATTAATGAATATCATATCTAAAGGTATCAAAGTATTCTTCATCCAAAAACTTTGTTCCACGTCATTAGGAAAAACAAATATCATTCCGCAATTATCACATAATTCTTCACGAAACATCAGGCCTTTCATCATCTCCTGAGCCTCATCTGCCACTTCCACGTTTATTTTTTCCCCGTTAATCTTCACATATGGTTGAGAACTGCACCCAAAAATAGTTAACAAAACAACAAGCAAAAATAACTTTCTCATTATCCAAAGTAACTCTGGTTTCTCTTCTCTGCATTGGTAGAAGCATCCTTTGACCTTTCCATTATGCCCCTGAGCTTATCCTCAAACTCCTGGGCTTTCTTCAACAGTGGTGTATAATCTAAACCCAAATCAAGATACTCATCAGCAACGCATAATATTTGTGCGGCGGCTCGTGAATCAGGAAGTTCAGAGTGCGTCTCTGCAAATATGCTGGTGGTCTTTATATCATCTCTTAGTAATAAGGCGCCAGTAACTCCAACAATTATGCCGTCGCTTAAAGGTTCGCCGCATTTTGATTTGAACTTTGCGTTAGTCATGTAATATGCTTTGGGAGTATCTGCCTTGCCAAGAATTCCTTCTGCACCGACGCCTTCAAAACTTATTATCTCTTTAGCTTTCAATTCTTTTGCAAGCTTCACAATCAATTCAGTTATCTGCCATTCAAAACCTTGAACATTGGCAAGAGCATGCAGGATGACTAGATTTTTTTTCTTAGAGTAAAATATCCCCAGAGGTTCAACAGCTTCGCTGTCATGCACTGCGACAACAGGAGGAACTTCGTCCAGTCTTATGTATCCGATTTGTTTGGCATCTAAATGCTTTATCAGGAATTCAGTTGCGATTGTTCCAACCAATCCAAAACCTGGAAAACCCTCGATTATCACCGGGCTTTTTGGCTTGATATTTATTTTGTATCTCATTGTGAAAAAAGTTCTCTTTTTTATTTATATAGCTTTGGTTTAACTCTTGCAGATATGTAACACAACATTTTTAAAAAGTGTTTGAGATTCACAGCAAAGTGGGCCTATAGCTCAGCCTGGCTAGAGCACTTGACGCACAGAAATGTGTGCGGGTGAAGCTCTTAAGCTCAAGTCAGAGAGACCAAGGGGTCGGGGGTTCAAATCCCTCTGGGCCCGCTTATATTTTCTAAACGTAGAGCATTCTATCAGCAGAATAAAGTGTTGAGAAATATTTGGCAAATGAATAACATTAATTTCTCAGCATTTCGTAAATAGCATCAAACACAGGCACATCGCTGGAAAAGCTATAGAACTTTGCGCCAACAGAACTGGCAATCCACTTTAATCTTTCATTATGTTCTTCTTTCTTTTTGAAATAAGCATTTCTTGCAGTATTATCTATAAACATCCTTATCACTTCACTAGTTTCCAGGTCTCTTAATCTTAAATCTCCCTTAAGGTTCATCTTGCTCTCAACTTCATCAAGAACTTGTATAAGCCTTATTTCAGAGTTCTTAAAACGTTTCAAGCTTCTTTCTATCTCATCCAGGTCATAAAAGAAATCACTAACAATAACAATCATGCTCCGCGATTGAATCTTTTTGAGATAGCCTAGAAGAGAAAGTTCAAAATTTGTTTTGCCATCAGCTTTCTTGTTTTTAAGATAGTCAATAACCCTTACAAACTGTTTTCTTCCTCTTCTTGGCATGAACACATCAAGGCTGTCTGCAAATGTGCTAAGAACAAACTTTTCATTCCTTTTTACAGACATGTATGCAAAGGCAAGACCAATCATCGAGGCATATTCAAACTTTGTTACGCCACTCGACTTGTAGTCCATCGACTTGCTTGAATCAATTATTATGTGCACGTTCAGGCTTTTGTCTTGTTCATATCTTTTCACATGCAATTTGTCTGTTCTTCCATAAACCTTCCAGTCGATGTCCCTATAGTCATCTCCTGGCGTGTAAATCCCATGATCCTTGAAAAGACTTCCCTTGCCAGTTTGCAGACTCTGCCTCTCACCAAGATAATTAGAGGATATTCTCTTCTGTATTATTATACTCATCCTGTCAAGATGCCTCAAAAAATCATCTTCAATCATTTTATTAAATATCTGATAACGTCATCAGCACTGAAATTATTCCTTTCGGCTTCAAAGTTCAGTATTATCCTGTGCCTTAGAACAGGAAATGCCATTAAATTCACATCTTCCTTGCTGACATAATTCCTTCCTTCTATTAATGCCTTTGCCTTTGCTGCCATCAGCAATCCAATGCTTGCCCTTGGGCTTGCACCATATTCAATAAGCTCTTTATGGTTTCTTGTTTTTGTTATCAGATTCACGACATACTGTTTTATGTCATTTGCAACAGGAACTTTTTTGACCATGTCTTGTAGTGCAACTATTGTCTCGGCATTTATGATTGGTTTTAGGGAGGTTATTGACCTGTCTTCCTCAGTAAACCTGTTGACAATTTCTATCTCATCTTCTGGTGTTGGATACTCTGTTTTTATCTTGAAAAGAAATCTGTCTGCCTGTGCTTCTGGCAGGGGATAAGTTCCTTCTTGTTCAATAGGGTTTTGTGTAGCAAGTACAAAAAAAGGTTTTGGCATCTGAAAGACTTCATTGCCAGTTGTCACTTGTTTCTCCTGCATTGCTTCAAGAAGCGCGCTTTGTGTTTTTGGAGTTGCCCGGTTTATCTCATCCATGAGAACAACGTTTGCAAATATTGGCCCTTTCTGAAAGACAAACCTTCTTTTTCCATCCCTTTCCTCAAGAACATGAGTTCCTATTATGTCAGAAGGCATTAAGTCAGGAGTTCCTTGAATCCTTGAAAACTGCAGATCCATCAACTTTGCAGTGGTATTTGCAATTAATGTCTTTGCCAATCCAGGATATCCTTCAAGCAGTGCATTTGAGCCACACAATATGGAAATTAGAACCTGCCGTATAACATTTTCTTGGCCGGCAACCATATAGCCTGCGTGGTCTAGGATGTTATCGATTATTTCTCGTGTATCCTCGGTTGATCTTATTTTCAAAGTCATAAAATATGAACCTCACTGTTATTGGTCACCTCTCTGCAAAAAACGCGATTTACTTATTTATTAAGATAGTGGTAAAAATTCTCAACTATCTCCTTTTCATCTGCCCCGATATTCTCGCTATAAGAAGAATCCTGCTTTGCATCTACATTGCCATTAAACTCCTTGCTTCCTTTAGGGTCTCCTTTAACTTCCTCTTCTTTGCCCAAGTCAACTTCATCAGCTTCGGTCTTTAGCTCAATCTTCAGTTCTCTCTTTCCAAATTCAACTTCACTACTTCCAGATGCGGCTTCTGGCCTGTTGCCTATTGCAGGCTCGCCGTTATCGTCATCCATAAATATCCCAGTTATGCCTCCAGCAATGCCAGAGCTATCTTCACTCGTTACAGCTTTTATTATATTAAATCCTGTGAGATTGAGGTAAAATACAAGCAGCCCAGCAATAAATATTCCCATGGTTCTTTTAATAGCTCTCTTGCCGCTCAGTAAGTCAACAAAGCTGACAACCCCTATCTTCTCTGCAACTTCAAGATTAAGTCTTTCAATAATCTCATTCTGCTTCTCGCTGTTGTCTGCAGCAGTCCTTAATTGCCATTCAAGGTTGGGAATCCTCTTCTCTATCTCGCTTAAGCTTGACTTTTTTGCTGATCTTATGAATCCCCAGGCAAGGTATGCTCCTCCCACAATAAAAGAATAAAGTCCTGAAACGCCAAATACAAGTAGCAAGCCAGATATGACGAGCCCTACGAGTATGCTGTCTAAGAAGCAATCAAAGAACTTAGTTATCACAAGCCTTCTCTTCAATTTTGATATTTCTCTGGATATATTTATCATGGTTATACATAAGGATTGCAAACACTCAGAGATTTGTTTATTGGTCCGTCATCATCAGTTATGCAATCTTTATAGCCAGATACAAGCTCTCCCTGTGTGGTGATATTCAATTTTGTTTTGGTTAACTCAAGGTCAATTGTTTTTAGCTCAGCCTCAAGATCTTCCTTCTCTTCTTCAAGATCTCTGACTTCATCATTAAGCTCATCCTCATTTTTCGTACGAGCCTCAACAAGAGTTGTCAGATTTGCAACGCCTGATTCCAACTTTGAAACTTCCTCGGCTTTTGTTGTAATCTGCTGGTTTAAGTCTTTTGCATCATCATTAAGGGAGTCAACTTTCATGGTATAAAAAAAGAAGGTTGATGCCCAGCCTATGGCAAGCAAAGCAATAATCACAATTAATATGACATTAGTGCTGCTCGAGCTGGGAGAATTCTTTCCCGACATACTTCTTCCAGACTTCTTCTCAAATGTTGTGCCTTTTTCCCGCAATTCTTCAAGTTCCCTGTTAATCCTTTCAAGTTCCTTCTCCCTGCTTCGTTTCTTCCACTCTTCAAATGCCATTTACACACCTTGTTTAAATATACTTTAAATATTTTTGCGTTCTTGTATTGTCCTGAACCAGACATCCAGGATGAAAATAACCATTGCAAGAGCTATAAGTGGCCATATAAGCAGTTCTTTTTCAACCTTTAGGATGTTCTTCTTCTCTTTCATGAAGGTTGCTACATCATTAAGGTCATCATCAGCTTCAAATACCCTTCCTCCGCTTTCTCTGATAACGGCACCAAGTTCTTCATTCACGCCCAGCTCATCATATTCTGAGTTGTAATTTACGCTGTATTTATCATCTCCAAACTTAAAGAATCCAGAATCTTCAGAAAAGCCTTTTGTGACATAAGTCCCATCAGACTTTTTCTCAAAAGTATAATCCTCTATCTTAGGAACAGCGTCAGATTTGACAACAATTTCAAATTCCTCTTCAACTCTTGGATCATTCACGCTGAAAAAATAACTGTTTTTTCTTTCTGGGTCGCCAGTCCCCCAATTAACAAGCCTGCTTATTATCTTTGAGTTGCCTCCGCTATACATCTCGCCTGCCCATTTGTTTCCATCATCAGATCGGAAGAGCACACGTCTGAACTC
>CAYIYF010000045.1:0-6081 GCA_964367575.1 Candidatus Woesearchaeota archaeon
TTCCATTGCTGAATAACAAGAATGTTGCTCTTGTACCACTTAACTTGTAAACCAAACCAGGAAATTGTTCTGGTTCATATTCTGTGTTTTCAAGTTCCATGGCTAATGAATTCAAGTTAAGATCCATGCCAACACTGCCTGAACCAACCATGTTTTGAACTTCTATTTTCGGCTGTATTTTAATTTTGACATTAACCTTTGCAAGATTTTCAATTATCTTATCAATAGATTCGCGCACTTTTCCAAGAGATCTTGCACCTGTATTAACTATTTTTCCTGAAGAGAATATCAATGCAGAAGTCTTTGGCTCTTTTATCCTCATGATTAATCCTGGAAATTGCTCTGGGTTATATTCTGTATTCGGCAAGGTCTCTGCTAACCTTATCAAAGGTATGTCCTGCCCTAATGAGGATGAACACACAATGTTTACAATTTTTACATCAAGCTTTTGCTTAGTTGACTTGACTGTCTTTTGGATTTGCTTTGGCATTTTTTACCCCCCACTTATAAATGCCCTCTTTTAAGTTGTATATGTTAGAGTATAAGTATTTATAAATGTATTTAAAGATATAATGTCATTGAGCAGTAGTGTTGATTTGTTCAAAGTTTATTAAAAGCTATTCTGAACACCTTTCCCTTGACTTTTTCTTCTGACATGACATCAAACTTGCCAGATATGGCCCCAAACATAAGATTAACAGCTCCAACACGTCCTTTTAATTCATCCTCAAATTCTTGAATATCGTGTGCTGCATCGATGACTAGAGATATTTCATCGGTCTTGATTAATCCTACCTGTTTTCTCAGCGCTTGAATCTTTCTTGAGATTTCCCTGTAGAATCCTTCTGTTTCAAGTTCTTTTGTTATGTGTGTGTCAAGCTTTACCTCAAGTTCTTTTGCCGTTTTGATTTCTAATTCCTTGATGTTGGACTGTGTCTTGATTAATTCTGCGAGCGTCTCGATACTTTTGTGTTGTTCTTTTGGGAGCGAAATGGTTGCCTTGGACAATGGCCAGCGCACACCAATCTGCTTTGCTTCCCTTTCTGAAAGAATACGGGATGTTATGTCTTTAGCAAGATTCATTGCCGTCTCTAGTTTTTTGTCAATTTCTTTTTCATTTACCTTTGGCCAGGATTCCAAGTGGATGCTTTCTTCTTTAAGATTTAGTTTTTCTTTTAGATCAAGATATATCCTTTCTGAAATGAAAGGCATCGTTGGGGCTATTAATTTGAGAAGTCCTATGTATACTTGAGAGAGCACATACCTTGCAGTTTTATCTTCCTCTGCAATTCTATCTCTTATGAACTGTATATACCCTCGGCTTAATTCATTTAACCAGAATCCCTTTAGTGCTCTTACAGCTACATGAGGGTGTAACTTTTCTAGTTCTTTTGTTACTTCTCCAACTAATGAATTGAATTTGCTTAAAATCCACTTGTCTTCTATTTGATAACTTTTTTTTGATGATGATTTCTCTATCAGTTTTGACATGTTATAGAGTATGTTAATATTGTTCTTTATTTCCCTAACAACATTGAATCCGAACCTCAGCTCTTGCGACGGATCTTGTAGTGCATATAGAAACCTCATCGGATCTGCTCCCATCTTTTCCACCGCATCATCAAACCAAATCGCATTCCCTTTTGATTTATGCATTTCCTCGCCACCCTCATCCTTTAACGTTTCATAACCCAAAATAGACTTAAATGGTGTCTTTCCTGTAAGAGTGACAGAAGACCAAAAGAGAGCATTAAACCAACCACGATATTGACCAGGCATGTTCTCGCAAATGAAATCCGCTGGAAACCATTTTTTCCATTCTTTTTTATTTTCTAAATAAGGCCCAATAGTCGAGAATGGAGTAATGCCTGCATCAAGCCAAGCATCGCCAACGTCTGGTATTCTTGAAACTTCTTTTCCACATTTTTTACATTTGGTCTTGATTTCATCAATCCAGGGCCTATGAATTTCTGGAAGCATATCAACTTTTTCTTTTATTATTGCTTTTTGTTTTAGCTCTTTTAAACTTCCGATGACATCTATTTCTCCGCAAGAACATTCCCATATTGGCAGTGGCAATCCCCAATATCTCTTCCTTGAGATTAACCAATCTCCCATGTTTTTGAACCAGTCTTCCTGTCTTGTTCTCCCGTATTCAGGGAACCAATAAATTTTCTTATTTTCTTTAATTAAATTATTACGAATCTCTTCACATTTGATGTACCATTCATCGACCAGTCTAAAAACTAATTCACTCCCACATCTCCAACAGTGAGGATATCTGTGCCTATATCGTTCTATCTTATAAGCGAAGTTTCTTTCTCTTGAATCTTCGAGAACCTCTTGCGTTACTTTTGAATATTTTTTGTTGCTGAACTTACCAAAATTTTGTCCGTAGACTCCTTGGTCATCTAAAGGAGACAGTTTTGGCAAGTTAAGTCGCTTTCCTAAATTGTAGTCCTCGGCACCACAACCGGGAGCTATATGTACGATTCCTGTTCCTTCTTCTTCTGATGCCATTTCCCATAACACAACCTTGTGTTTTACATCTCTTTGTGGCGGAAGATCGCTATAGGGCATTTCATACTCCACCCCTTTTAATTCTCTACCTTTTA
This sequence comes from Candidatus Woesearchaeota archaeon, assembly GCA_964367575.1. Taxonomy (GTDB): domain Archaea; phylum Nanobdellota; class Nanobdellia; order SCGC-AAA011-G17; family UBA489; genus JABIKK01. Next base: position 2,616 of record CAYIYF010000045.1, read on the forward strand.
ATTTTTGAATTATTGTATATGGCTCTTGAAGCTCTTTCTCTCTAGATTCTGCAATCCAATAATAATTATTTCCCTGTTTTGCTTTTATATAATTGATTCCTTCATTGACTGCAATAGCCACATTTACTGGAACCGTCCATGGAGTCGTTGTAAAAATAAGAAAAAATTCATTTTCTTTTCCCTTGATAGGAAATTTCATAAATAGTGCGTCATGGGTAATCTCTTTGTAACCTTCTGTAACAATATCATGTTTTGAACTTGCTGTTCCACATCTCCAGCACCATGGAACTGAATCTTTTCCTTTGTACAACCAACCTTTCTCAAAATAAACTTTTAATAGATGCCAATTATGCAGATTATTCACATCTGTCATAGTGTAGTAACTGTTATTCCAATCCATCCACTGACCCAAACGGATAGATTGACTCGTTTGTATTTTTGAGAATTTTTCAACTCTTTTTTTGCATGACTGTACAAATTTTAGAATTCCAAATTTTTCAATATCCTCTTTTGTTTTTAGCCCAAGATCTTTTTCCTCCTCTCTTTCAATCCACAAACCTTGACAATCAAATCCATTTTGGTAACGTTGGTCAAACCCCTGCATTGCTTTAAATCTCTGAAAAATATCTTTGTATGTTCTCCCCCATGCATGATGCACTCCCATGGGGTTGTTTGCTGTTATTGGGCCGTCTAAGAATGAAAAAGTTTTTTTTCCTTTGTTTTTCTTTCTCAGCTTATCGAATATTTTTTGGGTGTGCCAAAAATTCAATATTTCTTTTTCCATCCCTTGTGCATCGTACATTTTTTATCTAAATCTAACAATTGGACAATGATATCTTCTTCCCAGTGCTTTTTAAACTCTGTGGTTAAAAACTGAAAGTTAAAGTTATTTTTATAAAAATCAAGATAAGATGATGTAGTATAAGACCACGAGCCTTTAAACTCCAATGGTTGTGAGATTATAACTGGAAGAGTGTCGCATTTGTAACTTTTCGATAGCATTTTGGCAATATCCATCAATATCTTTTGTTTTCTCTTTTCTTTGCTTCTGCTTTTATTTTTTGCTAGATGTGATGATATTGCTATTATAAATTTAGTTTTTCTTGGTCCTATTAATTCTAGATCATATGCTCTTCCTTTAGGCACAAAATTTATTTTAAAATTGTATTTTAAAGATTTATCTAATAATTATTTTGCTTCCTTTTCGATTTCAATTAAAAAATTTGACGCCTTTAACCCAATATCTTTCCATTCTTTTAAATCTAATTCTACTATAATTGGCCTAGTGTATGTTTGCTTTTTACTCTTTTCATGCTCATACCAAAGTTGCATTGGAAGTTGGCTGTTTAAAATAAGCTCTAAATATGGGTGCTTTCCAACATAACGATGCAATATTTTTCCATTTTTCTTTGTTCTCTTTACTTTTATTATCCATTCGTTCTTCTCTTTTAAACTCAATTTTTACTTGTCTGTGCTTTTTATTTTTCTTACTTAATTCCTCAGCAAATTTTTTTGAAGTTATCCTCAACACTGCCTTCCTGGACTTTGTTAAGTAGATAGTCTTTTTGTTCCTAGATTTCCAAGAATATTTCTTTTTTATTATTCTTTTGTCTATTGTTATGGAAGAAGGTACCCTTATCACTTCCATGCAATGATTTTTCTTTTTAAGTGCCCCGTGCTTGTTTTTTCGAATAGTTTTCGTTTCTTAGAAGCTTTAAAACCCCTTATAATCCAAACTACCGTATTTACTCTTTAAGCCAATAAAACTTATAAATTGGGTTGGGTAGAGCAAAAAGTATGAGTGAAAATTCTTTACAGATATGGACTGAGAAGTATCGACCTTCTAGTTTTTCTGAGATTTATGGACAAACAGACATTGTAAAAAAAATAAAGGCCTTTGTAGAAAAAAGAAATATGCCTCACTTGATGTTTGCAGGCCCGCCTGGAATCGGCAAAACAACATTATCATTAGTTTTGGCAAAAGAATTATTTGGTGATAGCTGGAGAAATAATTTTTTAGATTTAAATGCCAGTGATGAGAGAGGCATTGATGTTGTAAGAAGCAAGGTGAAAGACTTTGCAAGAACAAAATCTGTTGATACAGAGCTTCCAAAAATAATCTACCTTGACGAAGCAGATAGTTTAACGAAAGAGGCGCAACAGGCATTAAGGAGAACAATGGAAACTTATTCTGGAACTGCTAGATTTATTTTATCCTGCAATTTTTCAAGCAAGATTATTGATCCGATACAAAGTAGATGTGCTGTGTTCAGATTCAAACCATTAAATAAAGAAGATATAAATAATCTTATAGCCCATGTTGCAAATAATGAAGGACTAAAACTAAATGAAAGTGCAAAGAACGCAGTGTTTGATGTCAGCGAAGGTGATATGAGAAGGGCGATAAACATTTTGCAGTGCTGTTCTGTTCTCGGAAAAGAAATTCCTGCTGAGACTATTTATGAAATTGCAAACTTTGCAAAACCTAAAGAGATTGACATTGTATTGAAAATGGCTCTTAATGGAGACTTCAAAAAAGCAAGAGACAAAATGCTGGATATAATGCTTCAATATGGCCTAAGTGGCATGGACATGATAAAACAGATACAGGCAGAGGTATTAACATTAGATGTTGATGGTATGACAAAATTGAGAATGATTGAGAAATGCGGAGAGACAGAATTTCATCTTGTTGAAGGAAGCGACGAATTCATACAGCTTGAAGCTATGCTAGCTAGTTTTGGATTAATGAAAAAATGAAACCTTGGTCTGAAAAATATAAACCTAAAAGCATGGAGGAGAAGATTGTAGGCCCGGCCTTTAACAAATTAAAAAGCATTATAGAAAACAGAGGTGTTGCTCTCGTCTATGGGCCAACTGGAACTGGAAAGACAAACAGCGTTGAGGTCATTGCACGAGAGGGCGATTACGAATTAATTGAGATGAATGCCTCAGACTTCAGGGATGCTGATAGTGTGAACAAAGTTATTGGTGGAAGCCTTGGACAGAAAAGTCTCTTTGAAAAAGAAAAAATAATCCTTGTTGATGAAGTCAATGGCATTGTCGGCAATGAAGATCGCGGCGGTGTTCAGGCATTGACAAAATTATTGACAAATAACAGGTATCCAATCGTGCTTACTGCTGAAGATCCATGGAGCACCAAACTGAATAGTGTAAGGAAGAAATCAGAACTTATTGAGTTTACTCCTATGGACTATCAGGCTATAATGATTATCCTTGAAAGAATATGCCTTGCTGAGAAAATAGAATACGAAGAGAATGACCTAAGAACAATCGCAAGAAGAGTTGGTGGCGACATAAGGGCAGCAATAAATGACCTGCAGATACATGCCTGCACAGGAAAAATAGAGTTGAATGAAGATGGGGCTGCAAATGAAAGAGAGAAAGAATCTGACATCACGGAAGCGTTAAAGGTTGTTTTGAAAAGCTCTAAATGGGAAAATGT
>CAYIYF010000046.1:0-6076 GCA_964367575.1 Candidatus Woesearchaeota archaeon
ATTATTTAAGATATTAATTGCTTCATTCATATCTTTTTCAGGGCTACTATTATCTTTCAATATTCTCCCTGACCAATCTATCTTAGATTTGCCATATCCTTCTGGTTTTGACCATGTCATCATATTGCGCATATAAACTACTATTTAAATCTTTATTCTGCGCAGTATATACTAGCAAAATATTGACTTAAAATGGCTTATAATAGCATTTCTTCAATTTCTTCAATTTTTTCTGTCATTTTGCGCAGTAAAATTTACTTTTATAAGTCATTTTGCGCAGTAAGCAACTTTAGATACATAATCTTTACATACTTAATTAGGTATCTAAATAATATGACAAAAGAACAGATAATTAAAATAAATATTGGGCGACGTTTACTTAACAGCTCACTTTAAACTCCAAGCATTTCCCTCACTTCCTCAGACGGCACCCAAGGAGGTTCAAAAACAACTTCAATATTTTGCTCCTTAAATCCCTTTTTTTGTAATTGCGTCTTAACCTCGTCAACTAATTGTGGGCCAAAAGGGCACATAGGGCTGGTGAATGTCATCTTGATGTCTGCAGTAGTGCCATTGACCTGAATATCATAAATTAATCCCAATGTCCATAAGTCTATTCTTAACTCAGGATCCCTAACATTTTTCATAATCTCCACTATATCATCTTTAGTTAACATTTGCTTCGCTTACTTCTCCATACTTCTTATACCCATCTTTTTCTATTTCTTTAACTAATGAATAATCTCCATCTTCTACAACTTTTCCATCAACCATAACACTGACAACATCTGGTGACATTTCATTTAGTATCCTAGAGTAATGTGTAATAAGTAATATTCCTCTTTTTGAGCTCGTCATATTCTTAATGCCTTGGCCAACAATCTTCAACGCAGTAACATCCAAGCCACTATCGCACTCATCCAAAACTGCATACTTTGGCTGCAAAATTAACATCTGCAAGATTTCAGCTTTTTTCTTTTCACCACCAGAAAAACCATCATTAAGATACCTCTTGCCAAACATAGTGTCCATCTCAAGCTCAACCATCTTCTCTTTCAACAATTTATGGAACTCAATAACGCTAACGTTTTCATTTTTAACAGAATTATATGCTGTCCTCAAAAAGTTGCTCATAGTCACTCCTGTTATCTCGCTAGGATATTGAAAAGATAAGAAAATACCTTTCCTAGCCCTTTCAGTTGGACCTAAATAAGTTATGTCTTCCTCGTCTAAAATTATCTTTCCGCTTGTAATTTTATACTTTGGATTTCCCATCAGAACATTCGCTAAACTTGATTTTCCTGCACCATTAGGACCCATAAGCACATGAACATTTCCCAATTTAACAGTTAAATTAACTCCTTTCAAAATCTCTTTTCCTTCAACATTTACATGCAAATCCTCAATTTTTAACTGCTGCATTTCTTGCCCCCATCTCTCTTATTCCTTGAAGAAGTGCGTTCAGGCACAGCATTCCGCATTTTATCCTGACAACGCCTAATTGTATCCCCAACATCTCCAAAACAGCCTTATCATCTATTTTCTTAATATCCTCTAACACTTTTCCTTTTATATAATCTGTCAGCATCGACGCGGCAGCCATACTAATTGCACAGCCATTGCCTGCAAACTTAACAGCTGTTACTTTACCATTTTCAAGTTTAACATAAATCTCAATGTTATCTCCACAAAGAGGATTGTGCTTTCTATGCTTAATATTATAATTCTCTAGATTCCCAAAATTATGTGGATTTTTGTAATGGTCTAAAATATTCTCCTTATAGATTTCATCTTCATAGCTTCCATCTCCAACCCAATTTGGATCTAAATTTTCCTCCATCATACTTTAAACAGCTCCTTCACGTTTTCAATAGCCCTAACAAGTTCATCAATATCTTCAGTTGTATTATAAAATGAAAATGAAACCCTGCAGACATCATTAACATACAAAATATCTTTCACTAAGGGCATTGCACAAAGGTGGCCTCCCCTAATAGCAATTCCCTCTCTGTCTAAGATAGCAGAGACATCGTGAGAATGCACACCATTTACATTAAATGAAATAACTCCTCCTTTATCTCTTACTTCTTTCGGACCATACAAAATAACGCCTTTAATCGCTTTTAATTTTTCTAGGGCATACTGTAGCAACTCTTTTTCATAATTTTCTATATTTTCCATACCGATATTAATTAAATAATCGACAGCTGCACCAAGTCCAATAGCTCCTGCTATGTTGGGCGTGCCTGCTTCAAACTTCCAGGGCAGTTCATTCCAAGAAGAATCATTAAAACTAACTTCTGAAATCATATCTCCACCGTATAAAAATGGCCTCATTCTCTCTAATAGTTCTTCTTTCCCATACAGCACCCCTATGCCAGTAGGGCCCATCATTTTGTGCCCTGAAAAGCAATAGAAATCACAATCAATATCTTTAACATCAAGAGGAAGATGTGGAGCTGCTTGAGCGCCGTCAATTACAAACAACGCCCTCTTATCATGAGCTAGCCTTGCAAGACACTTTACATCGTTAACAGTTCCCAAAACATTAGAAACATGAGTGGCAGAAACAATTTTAGTCTTATTGGTAATGATTTTTTTAGCACTATCCATATCTAATCTGCCTTCTCCAGTAACCTCAATATATTTAACGACAAATCCTTTTTGTTTGGCTAACTGCTGCCAAGGAACTAAGTTGCTGTGATGCTCCATTTGGCTAATTACTACTTCATCGCCTTTCTTAAGATCTGCACATAAAGAGTACGCCAAGAGATTTAGAGACTCTGTAGTTCCTTTAGTAAAAATGATTTCACGAGTTTTTGCATTAATAAATTTAGCAACTTTCTTACGCGCAAATTCATACTCACGCGTAGCTTTCTCACTAGTAAAATAAGTACCTCTATGCACATTAGCATTATAATTCTTATAATAGTCATTCATTGCGTCAAGCACAACATCAGGAGTCAAACTAGTTGCACCATTATCCAAATAAAGCAAAGGCTTGCCATTAGCACCACTCTGCAAAATTGCAAAATCCTTCTTTATCTTATCAATGTTTAATGTTTGTTTAGCTTCCATTTTTAAAATTTAATTTTCAACCTTTTTTGTATTGTATTCTTTATTTCTAATTGCACACCCTCATCGCCAATCCTAAGAACAGTTGGATTAAAAAAACCTTCAACAATAGCATGTTTTGCATCATTTTCGCTCAATCCGCGGCTCATCATATAAAAAAGTTTGCCATCATCGACCTGACTAACCGTGACTCCATGGCTGCATTTAACATCATTGTTTCCTATTTCTAGATTAGGAACTGCATCAATTTGCGCATCTTCGCTCAGAAGAATAGTCTCTTCTTTCTGGTAACCATTGCACTTAATTGCCCCCTTGTTTATCTTAACCAATCCTCTATAAACGGCCTTTGCCTTATTGTCTAAAACTACTTTTGCAAGTATGTCGCTTGTAGTCCTAGAACCAAGATGCACCGCCCGAGTATTAACATCATAGCACTGCTCACCATCACCAAAAATAATGCCACTATTTTTAGCAGTAGCACCATCCTTTTCTAGCATACTAACTGTTTGTACTTGTGTAAACTTGCTTCCCATAAAACAATCTATCCAACTAATAAAAGCATTAGCTTTTACCTCTGCTCTCCTTTTGGAAAAGTTATACACCTTCTTACTAAAATTCTGATAGGACTGATATTCTAAAGTAGCATTCTCTTCTAAGACTAATTGAACAACTTGACTTCTAAAAGCAAATTCATGCGTGTTTGAAGATCTTGAACATTCCAAAACAACAGCCTTGCTGTTTTTCCCAGCAATGACTAGCACGTTTTGTATAATGGTTGCCTTTTTCATATCTAAATTAATTATTATAGGGTCTTTAATATAAGTATTATCAGGAATTTTTATTACAAAACCCTCATTAAAAAACGCACCATGAAGTGCAGACAATTTGTTTACATCATCAGTCATAAAGTATTCTTTAATTTCCTTGCCATACTTTTCATAACATTCTTTAAAACGCAAAACCTCAACACCCTTGCTAACAATTGCAGTATTACCAATGTCTGCAAAAGGATTAATGTTTTCCAAATCTAGATTGCCAATATCAACAAAAATTCCAAGGCCATACTTAAAGGAAGGCATAGGTAGCTCATTGAATTTTTTCAAATAGCCTAATCTTGCCTTCAACATCCACGCTGGCTCTCCGGAAGAAAGCCCAATCACTGCATTTTCTTTTAACATTTTGCCCACCAGATATTATCATCTTCACCTCTACCCAACAGTACTCTCCATTTCCAATTCAATCAATTTATTTAATTCAACAGCGTATTCCAAAGGTAACCGCTTGACAATAGGCTCTATAAATCCGCTCACAACCATTTGCATAGCTCTCTCTTCTGTTAATCCACGGCTCATTAAATAAAATATTTCTTCTTCTCCAATCTTGCCGACAGTAGCTTCATGAGCAATGTTCACTTTGTCAGAATCTATATTCATAAACGGATAAGTATTAGATACAGACTCATCATCAATTAGTAGCGCATCACAAACAACACTCGATTTTGTATTCCTTGCATTCTTCGTAACATTCACAGAGCCTCTATATGTTGAAATACCTCCGCCTTTGCTAATACTCTTGGCTCTAATTGTTGATGTTGTATTTGGCGCGGCATGAATTACCTTTGACCCAGTATCCTGGTTTTGATCTGGCCCTGCAAAAGCAATGCCTAAACTATCTGATCTGGCATTCTCTCCGACAAGCACACTACACGGATATAGCATCGTAACTCCTGATCCAAGATTGCCATTTATCCATTCAATAATTCCATTTTTTTGAACAAGTGCTCTTTTAGTATTCAAATTATAGGTATTCTTGCTCCAATTCTCAACGCTGCTATATCTTACTCGTGCACCTTCTAGCACATGAATCTCAACACACCCAGCATGTAGACTCCCTGCCTGATACACTGGGCTGCTGCAGCCTTCAATGTAAGAAACTTCGCTATTCTTATCCACAATGATTAACGTATGTTCAAACTGCCCCCCATTCATAGCATTCATTCTAAAGTACGCTTGCAAAGGAAGTTCGACTTTGACATTTGGAGGAACATAAATAAAAGTCCCGCCAGACCATACTGCTGCATGTAGCATAACAAACTTATGATCATTGATAGGAATGCAACTCGTCATGAAATATTTTTTAACCAACTCAGGATATTTTTGTAGAGCAACATCCATATTTTCAAAGATAACACCTTTATCTTTCCATTGTTTCTGTAAATTATGATACATCATGTCAGAATCGAACTGAAAGCCTGCTCCGCCCAATGCTCTTTTTTCTGCTTCAGGAATCCCAATTCTCTCAGCAGTTCTTCTAATTTCCTCAGGGACATCTTCCCACTTGGTAGATTCTTCTGCACCTGGTTTAACATAATAAGTAATATTATCCAAATTCAAAGCACTCAAATCAGGCCCCCATTCAGGAATTTTTGTTTTATTAAAATACTCCAAACCTTGCAATCTTTTTTTCAGCATCCATTCTGGTTCATTTTTAGTTCTAGAAATAAACCTGACTAACTCTTCACTAATTCCGGGCTTGGAAACAAACTGACTTTTGGTCGTGACAGCATCATCATACCTAGCACGATCTACTTTAAAGCTCTCCATATTACTATTTTCTTCTTGGAAAGCCCATTCCTGATTCAAAACATTCAATTTGGATTGCATTTTTTCAGTCATTTTTCAAAGCATACCTCACATTCATCAGGGCACCAGCTCTTTGATTTGTGTATCTCACAAACAAGCCCCTTTTCCCATAATATTCTTAATAACCTCTGCACTTCTGCAAATATCTTTGTCCCATCTTCTGCTATCTTTTTTGCAGATCCTACAAACTCTGATTTAATCTCGTGCTCAATGTCAAATTCGCTTGCCCTTTTCTTATTTATATACTGTGAAACAGCGGCAGGCGTTATCCCCAAAAGGTCTGCAATAGTCTTCTGGTCAAGCCCCTCTCCCTTCATTGCAAAAGCTAGTTCTTTCCTTACTAAAGGCAGCACATACCA
>CAYIYF010000047.1:0-5952 GCA_964367575.1 Candidatus Woesearchaeota archaeon
ACCCTCTTTCCCTACCCGACGCTCTTCCGATCTCTGTGCTTCAAGATAAAAAGAAAGATTTTGTTATTGAAAGAGACAAGAAGTATGGAGGCAATGTTGAATTTGATGACTACAATGCTCTTGAGAATGCATACAAGAAGAAAGAAATTCATCCCACTGACTTAAAGAATGCTGTAACAAGAGAACTGAACAAGCTTCTTGATCCTATAAGGAAAAGCTACAGCACAAATAAGAAGATGAAGTTTGTTGCAAAGATGGCTTATCCTGAAGGCTGAATTCTTTCGTAATCAAGAAACGAGAATGAACCACAATTCTTTTCAGAGCTTCTTCTCCAGACAGAAGTATCAATATAAGGGAATCTTCTGCATTTTTCCTGATCATAGGAATATGAAACATGAACACGCGTGAGCATTAACTTTGTTGCTTTGTCTATTGTTGCATCATATAATGTTTGGCCACCAATAACAAAAGATGTTTCATCTTTCTCTCTTGCCATATGCAATGCCTCTTCCAATGTTGGACACCTGATAACACCTTCTGGAGCGGCAAACCCATTGGCTGAGACAACAATGTTTGCCCTGCCTGGCAAAGGTTTCATTTTGGGCAATGCCTCAAATGTTTTTCTACCCATTATGATTGGATGACTTTCTGTTGCATACATAAACCTCTTTATATCCTCCACTGGAAAATCCCAGGGAATTTCTCCGTTAATTGCAAGAAGGCCATTCTTTGATGTTGTAGCAATAAGGATTAATTCACTCATACTGCCACCTCCATCTTAATGAAATGATGGGGGTTATAATCTTCAACAGCCGAGTCAGTATAACTCCAATCAAATATTGATGTGAACGTTGGAGTAACCAGACGTGGAAGCCTTTGAGGCACCCTTGACAGCATTAATCTTGCACCTTCCATATGCTTCATAAATCCTTCCTTTGAAGGCATATCATAGATATGGGTGTCTCCCAAGAAGCCAACAAGCTTTCCAGGCTCAAATCCAGACTGCCTTGCAAGAAGCGATAAAAGCGTTGCATAGCTTGCTATATTATAGGGAAGACCCAGCATAACATCAACAGATCTTTGCGTCCATAACAAATCCAATTTTTTGTCTGCAACAAGAACCTGGAATTGATAGTGGCATGGGGGAAGCGCCATTCTTTTTCTTTCATCTTTAGTTCCCCAGGCATCAACAATCATTCTTGTATCATCTGGATGCTCTGTTAACGTATTAACTAGATCTGACAATTGATCTTCTCCTTCACCTGTATAATCAGCATCATGACCGCGATAATTTGCCCCTTTATGCCTCCACTGCCAGCCATATATGGGACCTAATTCCCGTTCTTCAGCCATTTTTCTTTTTGTATTTTCATCTATAGCATAGGGTACTTTGTCAGAAGAGCACCATTGATTCCATATTGGATTTTTTCTTTCCTGAAGCCATCTTTTATCTGTTAATCCTCTTATAAAGAACTCAAGCTCTGAGGCCACATTCCTGTAATTTATTCTTTTTGTTGTGAGCAATGGAAATCCTTCAGACATGTCATGTTCGAATTTTATTCCAGAAACAGAAAATTTGTCATATCCAGTTCTAGTGCTTTTACGTTTTCCTTTGTTAAGAATTTCTTCAACTATATCTAAATAAGCCTTCATTAAAAAATTTAGAGTGATGTACTTGGTTATATAGTTATTTTTTGTTGATTTGCTATTTTAGAAAGCTATGATCTTAACATAAACTTTTCAATTTGTGTCTTTGCTTTTTCTCTTTTTAACTGGTGTTCTTTCAAGAATTTGTTTATTTCGTCGATGGCTATTTTTTTGAGTTCTCCTGAAAGCAGTCTACCGGCTTTGTAGTCATTGTATACCTGCTTTAACTTATTAGCATCTTCCATGAAATAGGTGAGGTATTGATATGAAATATCGATATCTGGGTTGCCACCTTCCTTTCTGTGTTTTTCTATGGTGTCTTTGCCGCCTGAAAATGCATACTTGTTAATCTTTTTCTCTACTGTCTTTGGATTATCTGTTGTTTGAATACTAACTCCAGAAGATGTTGAAAGTTTTCCTCCTCCTTCTAATGATGGCAAGAAGCGACAAAGAATCGTTGAAGGTTTTGGATAACCAAGCTTTTGAGCAACATCTCTTGTTAACCTGAAGTGGACATCTTGATCGATAGCACAAGGAATAAGAACCATGGTTGGCTTGCCCTCTAATTTTGTTGGCAGGAAGGCCGGAACTGACTGCATACAAGTGTAGAAATATTTGCCTACATTATCGTTGCTTTCAAGCCCAAAAAGAGCTTTTGCTGTTGATGCTGTTGTCTTTTTTGCAACTTCACAGGCTATGCTGTACATGCCAGTAGCGTATTCTGTATCCAAGAATATCTTTGTCTTCTTTGGATCAAAACCAAGGGCGATAATGTCAAGAATGTTATCATATGCCCATTTTTTGCTTTCTTCCATGCTCAATCCTTCCTTGAACAGGAATTTTTCCTCATCAGGGATCTGAAATAGCAAATGTGCTCCAAATTTATCCTGCAGCCATTTGCAGAACATCCAAGAAATAAGATGGCCAAGATGCACCGGGCCAGATGGTGCTCTCCCTGTATAAAGGTAGAATTTTTCTTTTTTATCCATTTGATCTAGGATAACATCGAGATATGTGTGGGCAAAGAAAATTTTTCTCTTCAAAAAGTAATGTAGGTCTCCTGTGTGCTTCTGAAGCCTTGCAAGTAGCTTTTCGTCTATAGGCTTGACTCCAAACTCCTTGATGAGATTGTCATAATCAACTTTTCCTTTTACTTCCCATGGTGTTACACTGTACTCTTTTTTCACTTCAACATCTTGGTTCAATTCTATTTAAAGGTTTTTGTGAAGAAAAATTTCGTTGAAGAACTCGAAGAGAGAAAATTTTTCTCAAAAGAGCAATGATTGAAAAAATAATTTTTTCTGAAAAAATAAAAACGCTTTTATACTTGCTCCACTCTCTTAATACTATTAATTTTCAAACCGCAAAGAGGTGAACGATAAATGGCAGCTAGAAGAAGAGCAGCATCAAGAACTGCAGCTAAAACAAGAAGAAGGAGAAGATAAACCTTCCAACTGCATATAAACTGCAGCACTACTTATCTTTTTTTGATTTTTTATTAATTGTATAAAAATTGTTTTCTTACACAAATGTTGGATATTCCAGGGGAAGCACATACATCAAAAGGCTTTGAACAGAAACCTTTTGGATTATTTTTGCTGCATATCTTGAGCTTATTCACAAATTTGCAATTCTTTGTTTGATAATTCCAAACACAATAGTTATTGGTGTTTGTTCCTTTGCAATACTGCACCTTTGAAAATGGATCCTTAAATAATTTGCATGATTCCTGCTTGGCAAACATACCTGTTACTTCAGACATGCTTGATTGATGCGCAAATAAAAATCCAATGAAAATAAATAAAGTTACTAATGCAAGAATAGAATTATCTTTTTTTGTATGAACCACACCCTTTTTCATGCGTTTTATATGATAATTGCCTATAAAAGTTTTTCTTCTGCTTTAAAGGAATTATAGACAGATTTAAATAAATGCATAACCATATAAATGTAATAATTTTCAAGAAAAAGGGGGTTGAGAACGTGGGTTTTAATACGACATGGTCTAAAATTCTTGGCGTTGTGCTTTTGATAGCTGGAATCCTTGGCTTTTTGATGGGTAATGACCTATATGGATTTGCTGTCAATGGTATGCATAACATCGTGCACCTTGTTACTGGCGCACTATTTGCCTGGGCAGGATTTAGCGCTGGCGGCAAGAACTCAAAGAAAATGAACCAATGGCTTGGTGCTATTTATCTTTTAGTAGCAATCCTTGGCTTAATTGGTGTTCAATTCTTGATGACTTTGCTAAATCTTAACACAGCTGACCAGTGGCTCCATCTAGCGCTCGGTGTTGTTACTGCTGGTGCAGGTTTCTGGGGAGAATAGTCTTCCCAATTTTTTTATTTGGCAAACTTTTAAATAGAGTTTTTAATTTATTATTAAATGGTGAAATGGAGTTTAGACGATATTTATCCTGATTTTAATGAAATTTCTCTTGACAGATCACTAAATAAGATTAAGCAAAAAGTAAAAGATTTTGAAAAAATAAGACCAACATTAAATGAAAGAATATCTGGCAAAGATGTTTTTGATATATTGAAAATGAGTGAGGAATTATCTAGAAGTCTGCAATTACCTTCTTGTTATATTCATCTAAAGCTGGCTGAAGATACAGCATCCCATAAGTGGAATGCTTTAAGTTCAAAGATCTCACAATTTGCCACAGATATTGCAAATGATACTTTATTTTTTTCCCTTTGGTGGAAGAATCTTGATGAAAAAAATGCAAACAGAATACTCAATGACCTTGGGAGATACAGATATATCATGCTTGAAAAAAGAAAATTCAAAAAATATACACTAAAGGAAGATGAGGAGAAGATAATCAACATTAAGAATATTACTGGAGGAGATGCAATGTCCAGCATTTATGACATAATAACAAATGCCTACACTTTTGATTTCAATGGGAAAAAAGGAATTTCACAGGCTGAGGTTGTTGAATATGCAAGAAAAGACAATCCAAAACTTAGAAAAGAGGCATATGAGACTGTTCTTGGAAGATATGGGAAAGAAGAAAGCGTTCTTGGCGAAATTTACAGAAACATTGTGCTTGACTGGGTAAATGAAGGCTTGAAGATAAGAAATTACAAAACACCAATAAGCATAAGGAATCTCGGCAATGACATTCCTGACGAGGCTGTTGATGCATTACTGAACACCTGCAGGAAGAATACCAAGATATTCCAGGAATATTTCAAGCTAAAGGCAAAAATAATCAAGATGAAAAAATTGAGGAGATATGACATTTATGCACCGATAAAAGGAAAACAGAAAAAGATAAGCTATGATGAGGCTTTAAAGACTGTTTTAAGTGTCTTTAGGTCTTTTGATGAGAAGTTCTACAGACTTGCAGAAAAAATGGCAAAAGAGAGGCATATTGATTCTGAAATAATGAAAGGAAAACAGAGCGGAGCTTTTTGTTCTAGTGTAACTCCTGAGATGGCTCCTTATGTGCTGCTAAATTGGGTAGGAAATTACAATGATACATCTACCCTTGCTCATGAACTTGGTCATGCAATACATTCCATGCTTGCAAAAGATAAAACTTTATTTGACTTCCATTCAAGCCTGCCAATGGCTGAGACTGCCTCAATATTCTCTGAAATGCTTCTTGAAGAAGAATTATTGAAAAGAGGAATGCTCAAGGATGAAGAGATAAGCTTGCTTGCAACACAGATAGATGGCATATATGCAAGCGTGATAAGACAGGCATATTTTGTAATGTTTGAGAAAAAGGCGCATGAAATGATTCAAAAAGGTGCAACAATAGGTGAACTTAACAGAGAATGGCTTAGAAACTTAAAAGAGCAATTTGGTGATTCTGTTGAGATTGCTGATACTTTCCAGCATGAATGGACGTATGTGCCACACATATTTCACACACCTTTCTATTGCTATGCTTATGCCTTTGGAAATCTTCTTGTGCTGAGCTTGTTTAAAATGTACAAAGAGCAAGGAAAGACATTTCCACCAAAGTATATCAAGATATTAAGCTATGGCGGAAGCGAAAGCCCTGAGAAGATACTGAAAGAAGTCGGCATTGACATAAAGAGCGAGAAATTCTGGCAGGGCGGATTTGACTTGGCAAGAGAAATGGTTGAAAAGCTGAATAAGAAGCTGAATTATTAAGTTACGTGACATATTTGATGGCACTTCCCATATATACCACCTTTGGACAGAAGTAATATAAACACCATCATTATTTTTATTTCATGCGCTTCATTGAAAAAGACAGAATACAACTTGACAAGATTTTAAATGATCTTGATATCTATGTCCTTGAGTTCATCAAAATTC
>CAYIYF010000048.1:0-5865 GCA_964367575.1 Candidatus Woesearchaeota archaeon
TGTCGTCTGTATGGATTATTGCTGATGCTGGCAGGTTGATGTTGTTCCTGAATAAGGTATTGTCGCATGTTACTGTTATGCTGTCAGCGTCAATGTTAATGTTGTTTACTTCATAAGTTCCTGGGCATAGTAATGTGTCTTCTGTAATTCTCATTCCGCTGTATGGGTCTAGGCATTGGCTTACTGTGAATGTTATGAGGAAATCAACTGTGTTTGCATTTAGGTTTAGTGATGTGTCCTGGCATCTTACATAGTAGTTCTTTAGTCCATTTGTTAGTCCTGTTAATGGGTTTGTATGTGCTGTTCCTCCTGTTGTTGTGAATGTGTTTGTCATTGATGCATATGCTGTATTTGGAGTTGTGGAATACTTGCATGTTGCAGCCTCATTTGTGTTTAATGATAATGTTGTTGATGATGTTGTTATTGTTCCAGTTGGTAATCCATTTGAAAGAACTGGAGGCGTTGTGTCAACACTTACTGTGAATGTTATTGTGTAGTCTGCTGTGTTTGCATTTAGTGATGTGTCCTGGCATCTCACATAGTAGTTCTTTAGTCCGTTTGTAAGTCCTGTCAGTGATTGCGAGTGTGATGTGCTTCCTGTTGTTGTGAATGTGTTTGTCATTGATGCATATGCTGTATTTGGAGTTGTTGAGTACTTGCATGTTGCAGCTTCATTTGTGTTTAATGATAGCGTTGTTGATGTTGTTGTTATTGTTCCTGTTGGCAATCCATTTGAAAGAACTGGAGGTGTTGTGTCAGGATTGCCAATTATGAACATTAAAACATAATCATGTGTGTTTACTTTGTTTGCTGTATCCTTGCATCTGATATAGTAATTATGATTGCCATTTGCCAGTCCTGTCAGTGCTTGCGAGTGTGATGTGCTTCCTGTTGTTGTGAATGTGTTTGTCATTGAGGCATATGCTGTTCCTGGTGTTGTGGAATACTTGCATGTTGCAGCTTCATTTGTGTTAACGAATAGGTTAACGCTTGTTGTTCCGCTTGGTAAATTTCCAGTAGGCTGCCCATTTGAAACAAGTGGTGGAACAGCGTCATATATGCTATTCACATAATTAACTGAAAAAATAATTGCATAGTCATTAATATTCTTATTTCCAGATGCATCTTGGCACCTGATGAAATAATTATGCATCCCAATATACAGACCTCTTAGTGGTTTGCTATGGACTGTACCTCCTGTTCTTGTTAAAAAAATATTGGTGGCTGGAATGCTGTCATAATCCACTCCTGGTTCATGAGAATATTTGCATACTGCAGGCTCATTTGTGTTTAGATACAACTCTCCATTAAAAGCACCATACCCCTCAACAATTAGCGCTACTCCTGCAGGTTTGCCATTTGACAGTATTGGGGAAATTGAATCTGAGCCAACTATGAAAAGGATGATATAATCATAGGAATTAATATTTTCTGCAGTGTCCTTGCATTTCACATAATAATTATGCACTCCATTGCCCAATCCAGTTATTGACTTGCTATGGCTTGTTCCTCCTGTTGTTGTGAATGTGTTTGTCATTGATGCATAGCTTGTTCCAGGCGTTGTTGAGTACTTACAAGTTGCAGCCTCATTCGTATTTACTGAAAGTGTAGCTGATGTTGTGCCACTTGCCAATATTCCGGTTGGCTGTCCATTTGAAAGAACAGGGTGCATTGAATCTGGAAGGCTAGTGACAGGATTCATGAGAGGAAGTAAGTCCTGGCCACCGCCTATAACAGTATATGCCGTGTCTCCAAAGGTATCTATAGGGTTGTTGTCTGCTCCGGTATAATCACTCCAATAATTTCCTCCTGTGCCTGGCACTGAAAGCACCGAGTCTGCAGAAGCAGTGGCAGTATATGCTCCAGGTGCAACGAAGAAGTTATTGCCAAGTATTGTGTTCCCAGTTCCGCCTGTAATAAGATCAGTTGAAAAAGCAAAGGCATAGTTATTCCTAAAATCATTTCCTATGATCTTGTGGTTTCCAACAGAACCATAAAGATAAGCAAGATAATATACTGGTCCATGGAAAATATTACCCTTCAATGTTACTCTACTAGCACCTTGAGGCCATAAAAATTGCGAACTGTCAACACCCATTCCACTAGTATTAAAATTACAATTCTTAATAGTTATATCATTACCATAGACATAAAATGCAGCGTAAGAGTAAGATTGTGTCGTGTTGATAAACTTGGTACTATCACAGGTAACTGTGACGCCATTAGCACCTATAAGAATTGGGCCATAAAGTGGATAAGTCCCAGAACAAAACGTGGTGTCTTCTGTTATATTCAAAGTAAGACTAGAATATATTGATGATTTTGGTAGAATACAAGTCCTTTGTGGTGTTATAGTAAATGCTATTTTTAAATCAACAGTATTTGCATTGTTCGCTACATCCTTGCATTTCACATAATAATTATTGAGGCCTCCTGTTAATCCAGTAAGTGACTTGCTGTGGCTTGTTCCTCCTGTTGTTGTGAATGTGTTTGTCATTGATGCATATGCTGTATTCGGAGTTGTTGAGTACTTGCATGTTGCAGCTTCATCAGTGTTTGCTGAAAGAGTTACAGTTGACGTAGCAATAGGTAAAACATGGCGTGGTTTTTCGTTTGATAAAATCGGAGGGTCAACATCTGTTCCCTCTCTTACGCTTCCTGTAACAACTAGAGAATAATCCTGTGGTGGAACAACTCCAGGTGTTCCAAATGGACCTTCTTTTGGTTCAACTATTATCTCCCACGTTCCAGTTGGAGGCGATGCTACATGGACTGCTTCAACATTGTTGAGGCTGTCTCTTGTTCCTCCTAGTTTTGACTGTCCATTAGCAATGTCAAAATCATTTCCTAGATATATTGTTCCATCTGGTCTCTTTACCTTTAGGTCTATGTCATTGATTAGTTGCTTTCCAGTTCCTTCTGCTCCAGGCTCGTCTGTCCATACTAAAGTCACCCTTAATTCCTCTGATGATGAATAAACATTTATCGGATAAACTCTTGCTGGATCGCTTGATGAAGTGAATCCTTGTGGTTCTGCAATATCTCTATAAATAAGTCTTCTTAACAGTCCAGGCAATTCTAAAGAATCCACTAGCTTTGGTTCTCCCCATCCCTGCCAGATGCTTGGATAAGCATCTGGAAAAGGTATATTATTGGCAATTCCAAAAAGCCTGTCTCCTGAATTAATTAGCATTGCTTTCATCAAGGCAGCAGATGCGTCATGAGGTATTCCTTTGTACCTTCCTTCTTCAAAGTACTGGTGGACTAATGCAGCTGCTCCTGCAAGTTGAGGTGCGGCAAAGCTTGTTCCAAATCCAATATAAGTGCTGCCCAAGCAACTTAACGGAGGTACAAAAGAACGCTGGTCTTCAGTTACTGTACGGCCGACTGCCATTATATCTGGCTTAATCCTTCCGTCAAATGTTGGTCCTATGCTGCTGAAATCATAGCGTTTTTCAGGGGAAGTTGGCTCTATATCTCCTAAGTCTCCTGCGCTAGCCGCCACATCATGAGATGCCCCTACAGATATTCCGTTTTTAATAAGTGGCTGGTTGTGAAGCTGATCTTGCAACTGCAAAATTCCTTCAGCTTCCCCAGCATTTCCAGCTGCAATGCTTTGAAGCAGATTTTTGTACTCATGAGCTTTCATTTCATGAAGAAGAGAGACTGAAGTAAAGATGTTATTATTTTCTGTAATAGTGACACTATGAGATGATACGCTTACATCACTGCTGGCCATTTGGTCAAGTGCAAAGCCCATGTTTAATTCAAATTCTCCTGGCTCTTCCCACATGAAGCTTGGATATTGGCAGTTAGGATCAAAAACTGGTTTGGCTTCACAACAATGAGGATCATTAAAATCAGTGCAGCATCCCCAATCATTGCATACCGGGACTGCATAAAGTTGGGATTCGTGCGCAATAGAAGAGCCAGTCAACCCATATTCAAAATACTCAGGAGCAGAAGCACTTAAGATAAAATACCTAAAATCATGTTGAAAGTAATTTTGTGCATCATTGTCATGAAAATCTTGTGCAATGGCAGATGCCGCAACAGTTCCATGCTGTCCAGAAGGAGGTGTTGAAATGAAAGTTGCCTTGTCATTTCCAAAATATTCTGCGCCGTCTTCAACAATTAATATATCTCCATACTTCTTGCCTGGCGGTATTTTTGCAGTTGATTGGACTACGTCAGCCTGTCCAGCATTGTCAACAAGAGTTTCATAGTAATTAGGAAGGACATTATATTCTTTTGGAAAACTTGCATACTGGAAAACCCCATAGTTAATTTTATACTTACCAGCAAAAGAGTCAAATATACTAGATGCCCAGCAGCTAGTACCATATGGGAGATTTGGGTAAGTTGTAACTCCTTGGGATGTCACTGGCTGCTCTTGTTTCCTTCCAGAGCCTCCAAATGAAGAATCAACTATTCCTATATACTGACCCTGACCCTTAAGATTATGAATCAGCCAAAGTGGAGCATATTCTGGAGTGATTAATGAATCTATTACATATGTATCGCTTGTTAGAATTAATCCTGCAGGATAACCTGGATATAGTGTGTTGGTAGGCGCACCAGGCGGTTTATCTACATCACCTGTAATTAAGCTAGTAAACTCATCTGGATGATAATAAACAGCAGTGCTCTGGAGCTTGAGTCCTCCTGAAAAGTCAAATGATGCTATTCTGCCATCATCAGCATCTTGAATTATCCAAATCCCTTCAATAAATAACATTGGTACAATCATCTCAGATGAAGTTTGTACTTCAATTGCCCTGACATCATGCCCTTTTGTCCCGCGAACTTCCCAGTCTTTTATGACAGTTACTCCAATTTCTTCTAATTTAGAAATAACATCGTCTTTAGGATGTCCCGGTATTAATGAAATAGTAAGATACTTCATGTTTCCATTATTGTTTCTAGTAAATCCAATTTTTCCTAATTTATATCCTGGTTCATATGGTATCAAGTAATCAATAGTTGGCTCTTCTTTAAGGCGCTGAAGAGTTGCTTCATCTTTAATAAAAACTAATAATCCTCTGTTAGGAACATATCTGCGTGCAAGCCTTGTCCCGTCTTCTCTTTTAGTCAAGCCAGTCAAGCTGTCAAGAATTTCTTGGTTTTCTCTTGTTATTGGTTTATTAAAATGAGCAATGTAATACCTGGGTTGAAATTGGTTGGCGGCATCAAAGTCAGCTTTTCTGAGTTCACTTGGAAGATTAGGCAAATTATCAACATCAAATGCTGCACTGCCAGGATATATTCTAGAAGGATTATCTTCTCCGGGATTTACAAAGGGCGGCATGATATCAAAAGAATACCAGTCTAGATTTTGAGAGACAGGATCAGGTCTGCCTAAAGGACCTATTATTGTAATGCTATCTTCAGCAGCAGAATCAGGTTGTTGTGGATTATTTTCTTCTGGTGTTGCTGGCAAAGTTCTGTCAAGCTGAAAATTTTGTAATGGGTTTTCTTGTAGCTCATTAGCCACCTGAATAGCTATTTGCTCTTTGACAGCTTCTTCAGTTATTACTTCTTGCTCTTTTACATATTCTCCGGTGATTGATTGTTTTGAAGTAAGAAGAAAAAGCAGTGAAACAATTAGGAATATTGATGATACAAAGATGAATATTCTTGATTTTGTATTGCTTTCTCTAGTTATCATTTTTGCTTAATCCTTAGCCAACATGATAAAACAAGAAAGATTCTGCATACTCCCTCTTTCCCATTGAATAAATAGCATAAGCCAACTATTTAAAGATTACTTTAGTCTATGAATCATATTTTGTAAAAAATTTTCTTTTTTTTCCTGGAGCTGTCCTAATTTTTCATCCCAAGCATCCACCTAAGAACTTTCGCACT
>CAYIYF010000049.1:0-5671 GCA_964367575.1 Candidatus Woesearchaeota archaeon
ATTGTGGGAAACAACAATGGATCCAGGTTCAAGAATATTACAAAAAATTTTCATAAATGATGCTGCTCAGGCTGATGAAATGTTTAGTGTGCTGATGGGAGAAGATGTTATTCCACGAAGAAACTTTATTTTAGAAAATGCAAAATTTGTGAGGAATTTGGATATATAACATGCCAGAAGACATACAACAGCGATTAATTGAACAAGAAATGCGTGAGAGCTATGTAGACTATGCTATGTCTGTTATAACATCTAGAGCACTGCCTGATGTGCGAGATGGGTTAAAGCCTGTTCACAGAAGAATTCTTTACGCTATGCACAAATTAGCATTAGTATCAAGCAAACCAACTAAAAAATCAGTAAGAATTGTCGGAGAAGTTCTTGGTAAGTATCATCCTCATGGTGATGCTCCTGTTTATGAGGCACTTGTGAGAATGGCACAACCATTTAGCTTGCGTTATCCTTTGGTGTATGGGCAAGGAAATTTTGGATGCTTTACTGCAGATACAAAAATTAAACTTACTGATGGACGAGAAACAAATTTTTTACAGCTTATTGACGAAGCAAAACATGGAAAGAAAAATTATACATATACCGTCACTAAGGATGGCCAAATAAAAATAGCTGAAATAATCAATCCCAGAAAAACCAAAGAAAATGCAAAGCTATTAAAAGTAACATTGGATAATGGAGAAGAAATACGATGTACACCCAACCATCTTTTCTTACTGAAAGACTTTTCTTATAAGGAAGCAAAACAATTGAAACCAGGCGATTCTCTGATGCCTCTTTACCAAAGATTTTCTACACTTGACGATGATGAGCATGTTGTGGGATATGAAATGATTTATCAACCAAGAGAAGATTCTTGGGATTTTACTCATTATCTTTCTGATGTATATAACATAGAGCAAGAAGTTTATGCTATTAAAAATGGCAAAGTAAGGCACCACATAGATTTTAACAAGCTTAACAATAACCCCGATAATATTCTAAGAATGCATTGGAAAGATCATTGGTTACTCCATGCAGATTTGACTTCTGAAAAGCACAAAAATGACGCTTATTACAGAGAAAAAATAGCTTTTGGACGAAAGTTATATTGGGCTCAAGAGCACAATCGTTATAAAAAATCGCAAGAAGTCTCTGAAAGAAATAAACAAAATTGGAAGAATCCCATCTATAGGGAGCAAATGAGCAAAAAACTCAGCGAAATTAATAAAAAATATCATGCTGAACATCCAGAGCTCAAGAAGATTATTGGTAAGAGATCATCAAAGACACTCAAAAGACTATGGAAAGATGTAAAATACAGAAAACTTTTCAATGAAAAAATAGTTGCTTCTAATAAAAGAAGAATATCTAACAATACAGGAAAAGTCAAATTTATTAAAACTTGTCAAGAAACTCTAAAAAATTATCCGTCGCTTAATAAAGAATATTTTGATGAAACGAGAAAGATAGTTTATAGTTATGGTGCATCAACTAGTTGGGAAACTGGTTTTAAAAAATATTTTAACGAAGACTTGCAACAACTTCTTGCAGAAGTTAATAAAAATCATAAAATTATCAAAGTTGAATTTTTGAAAGAAAGAGAAGATGTTTATGACTTAACTATTGAGCACACACATAACTTTGCACTGGCAGCAGGTGTTTTTGTGCATAATTCGCAAGATGGGGATGCTCCTGCGGCACAAAGGTATACTGAAGCAAAGCTAATGAAGATTGCTGATGAAATGCTGAAGGATATTGAAAAGGAAACTGTCGGCTTCAGACCAAACTTTGATGAATCTTTGAAAGAGCCCACAGTATTGCCAGGATTATTGCCGAATCTCTTACTTAATGGAAGTACAGGTATTGCAGTTGGAATGGCGACAAATATTCCTCCACATCATCTGGGAGAAGTTATTGACGGCATTATTGCGTATATTAAAAACAATCAAATTAGCTTTGAAGAATTAACAAACCATATCAGGGCTCCTGATTTTCCTACTGGCGGAATTATTTGTGGCATATCTGGCATCAAGATGGCTTACAGATCTGGAAGAGGAAAGATCATTCTTAAAGCAAAGACATCTATTGAAGAAGGGAAAATAATTGTTCATGAAATTCCCTACATGGTGAATAAATCCTTGCTTATTGAAAGCATTGCAGATCTTGTGAAAAATGGAACCATTCCAGATGTTTCTGACTTACGGGATGAAAGCGACAAACAAGGAATGAGGATTGTTTTTGAATTAAAAAGAAATGCTGATGCTGAGATTGTTTTAAGCCAATTAATGAAGCATAGCGCACTAAGGGTAAGTATTGGCATTACATTGCTAGCTTTGCATGAAGGCAAGCCCGCGATCATGAACCTTAAGGACATGATTAAGCATTATGTTGCTCATCGCAAGGAAGTTGTCACAAGAAGAACAGAGTTTGATTTAAGAAAATCCCAGGAGAGAGAGCATGTGCTTTTCGGCCTGAAAATATGCCTTGAAAATATTGATCCTGTTGTGAAATTAATAAAGCAAGCTGAGAATGTTGAAGTTGCACGAAATGGATTAATGCAGAATTATGCTTTAACTGAAATGCAAGCAACGGCAATACTTGACATGAAGCTGCAAAAATTAACTTCACTTGAAACAGAGAAACTCATGAAAGAGCGTGATGAATTGCTGCGATTGATTGAAGAATACAAGGACATACTCGCTTCACAAGACAAAATCTATGGTATCATTGTCAAAGAACTTGAAGAATTAAAATCAAATTTCAATGATGCGAGAAGATCTGAAATTGCTGAGGAAGAAGGAGAAATTGAAGTTGAGGATTTAATCAAAGAAGATAATGTTGTCGTAAATGTTACACATGCAGGATACATAAAACAAATGCCATTGGATGTTTACAAAGTGCAAAAAAGAGGTGGAAAAGGAGTGCAAGGGACAAAACTGAAGGATGATGACGTGGTAACTGACATATTTGTTACATCAAATAGAAATTACTTGCTGTTCTTCAGTAACAAAGGCCAAGTTTACTGGCTTAAGGCCTACCAGGTTCCTCTTGGAAGCAGGTATTCAAAAGGGAAGGCTATTGTGAATTTATTATCATTGGAGAAAGATGAGGTAATTAATGCTGTTCTTCCTGTTCAGGAATTTTCGCAAGGCAAATCTCTTTTGATGTGCACAAGAAAAGGCATATTGAAAAAAACAAGCCTTAATGAGTTTTCCAGGCCAAGAAAAGGCGGAATAAAAGCAGTTGGATTAAGAGAAGGCGACGAATTAGTTGGCGTTAAGATTACAAATGGAAATGATGATTTTATTATTGCTACAAATGGCGGGAATGCCGTGAAGTTTAATGAAAAAGATGTAAGAGAGATGGGCAGAAATGCGAGTGGCGTGAGAGGAGTTACTTTAGAGGAAAAGGACTTTGTTGTCGGCATCTCAAACTGCAATGAGGGCAAGACGCTTTTTACAATAACTGAAAATGGATATGGCAAAAGGACAATGCTTGATGAATACAGGCTGATTAAAAGAGGCGGAAAAGGGGTTATCAATATTATCACAAGCGAGAGAAATGGAAATGTTGTTGGAACTGTCGTTGTTCAAGATGATGACTTAATCTTGATGAGTGAGAAAGGCGTTGTGATAAGAACACAGGCCAAGGATATTAGCTGCATTGGAAGAAACACACAAGGCTTAAGAGTGATGAGACTTGAGGAAGGAGATAAAGTTGTCAGCGTTGCAAAGATAACTAGAGAAGAATCTGATTTTGTGAAGGATGGTAATGAAAATGGCGTTAAGTGAAGATTTTTTAAGAACACATATGGAGAGATGCATAGATATTGCTATTAGAACAGGAAATACAATAGCCAAACCACATGTTGGTGCGCTTATAGTTAATAGAAAAGGAAGGATTATAGCTGATGGAGGCAGAAGATACGTTGACAAAAATTTAGGCATACTAGTTCATGCTGAAAGAGATGCAATAAATAATTCGACAGAAGACCCAAGAGGGGCTATATTGTTTACCACACTTGAACCTTGCATTGTTCAGTGGGTTGGCAGACATAGCCATAGAAGATCTATTTTTAAACCATGTGCTGAATTAATTGCAGAGAATTGCATAGGGATGGTTGTCTACGGACTGGGAGATATTAATTCTCCTTCTCACGAAGGTCTTAGTTACCTCACTAATAGGGGTGTGACAGTTATTCATTATGATGCATTAACTGAAAAAATAATAGACAGACTCATGTCATATAGGGTTAGAGAATTTTATGATGTTTCTGATAAGTAGATTATTCAATAGTTCCAAAACCAATAAGCCTCCAGCGATTCCCAATCATTCTTGAGATTGTAATCCTGTCTTCTTTTTTGCAGCAAACTGGAATCTTAATTTTCACATGAATCGCACTTTTTTTTAATTGTGCAACCTGGCCTATTGTTGCCGAGGAATTAACATTAAGCATCAATGGCTCACCCAACTTTATTGCCTGCACTTCTTTTTCTTCTGATTCACCAACAATACGTTTTAATAATGTTGTTTTCAGCAGAAACTCATTCCATACTGGAGGCATATTTTCTGAATGCCCGATTATATTGCCACGCAAGGAATCTGCTTTGACATAAAAAGGATCTAAAGATGTTAAAATTGCGATTGAACCTCCAGGAGAGGCTTGATCCAATGAATCTTCACCAGTTTTTATTCCAATGATCTTTGTTGTTATCTGCTTCCATTCTGTTTTTGATTCTTTTTCTGTCAGCGTTCCTGGAAGAATTGAAATTGTATCTCCTATTTTTAGTGTTCCTTCCTTTATTGCACCACCAAGAACACCCCCAACTAGTTTATCTATTTCTGTACCTGGTTTGTTAACGTCAAAACTTCTGGCGACAAACATTATCGGCGACTTTTTTTCATCTCTTTTTGGGGTTTTTATTGTCTCTTCAATTGCTTCAATCAAATAATTTATGTTTGTGTTATGCTGTGCAGAAATTGGTATTATTGGTGAGTCTTTTGCAATGGTATTTTTAATGAACTCTTTTAGCTGCTTGTAGTTGTCCATTGCCTCTTTTTCTGTTACAAGGTCTATCTTATTCTGTGCAATGACTATATTTTTGCATCCTATTATCTCAAGCGCCATCAAGTGCTCTTCTGTTTGAGGCTGAGGGCATTTTTCATTTGCTGCAACGAGCAGGATTGCACCATCTATTATTGCTGCGCCAGATATCATTGTTGCCATCAATGATTCGTGTCCAGGGGCGTCGATGAATGAGATATGCCTTGTAGGTTCTGTTTTTTCTTTGTTTGGCCCTTCTTTTTTTGATGTGTAATCTATTTTTCCTGTTTTTTTGTTTTTGAATTTACTGAAGACTGCGTTTGCGTATCCTAATTTTATCGTGATACCTCTCTTTATTTCTTCAAAGTGCGTGTCTGTCCATTTTCCTGAAAGACATTCTGTCAGAGTTGTCTTGCCGTGGTCAACGTCTTTGGTTGAGAAAGGTTTACCTTTATCTCATGTCCAACGAGACCAATGCTAATCTCCGGCTGAATACTTTCTGATTTTTTATTTTCTTTCTTTGGCATTAATTTCTCCAATTTTTACTTTGTATTTATGTAAAAAATCCTGTTTATAAAACTGATGTGTTTCTTTGAGAAGTGCAAATAATTACTTTTTATCTGCAGGTGCTTG
>CAYIYF010000050.1:0-5612 GCA_964367575.1 Candidatus Woesearchaeota archaeon
CTTCAAGATGCACTCCATCAAGAAATTCCATAACTAACTTCCCATCATCACAAAAATAAAATTTTGGCCCAATTCCTTTTTTATTTAGTCTTTTCAACCACTTGCCTTCATTTTCTAATCTTCCAATCGCATCGCTTTTTGGATTCACTGTTTTGACAGCAACATCACTACCGAAATATTTTCCCCTCATAACGAGTCCGCGTTTACCTTTGCCGATTACGTCTCCAAAGATTATTTCTTTTGACATTTTAGCCCTTCTAGCACCAATATAATAGAAAGTTATATAAATACTCTTTCAGAATCAATTATTGGAAAAACGGGGTCTGGTTGATGCAAAAAAGAGTTTTAGCGAACATCTCAATCATTATATTTTTCTTTTCTTTAGTTGCTTTTGCAGCCTTTGCGCAGTCAAACAGCACTAATTTTGACATAAAACCGAGCTTTGAATGGCTTATTCAGAATTGTGAAGATGGATGGTGCGGGTCTGTCGAATCAACAGCATTATATGCCATGTCCATGAAGCTTGCCGGCTATAGCAGTACTTATGGCGCCCAGGCAATAAAGCGGATACAGCTGGAAAAAAAAGATCCAGAGTCATGTTTCCCAAAAAATTCTTGCAACATAAGAGATACCTCATTTGCATATTGGGCACTTTCAAATTATGCTGAGGATACCTCAGGCATTGAAGATTACATAAAAAGAAATCTTGGTGTTGGCCTGACAGAAAACTGGTGGCTTGAAATAATAACCACAGCAGAAAACCAAAAGTGCAAAATAGGATACCCTTCAGGAGGCAACCAAGAAGAAAAAGAGATTCTTGTTGACAAAGGAAAATTTCCAGAATGCAATGCCGGCCAACCAGAAACATTTTTTGACTTGAATAATTGCATAACACCAAACTTAGTCAACTCCAATCCAAACCTAGAGCTGACAATTGATTGCTCTTCAATAGGGCAGGGCACGGTAATATCCATAGTTTACAACACAGATTCATCCTACTATTTGACAGAGCAGGCAACAGCAGCAAAATACAAGACGCAGATTCAAAATGCATGCCACAAGAAAGGCGGTGCATGTGACAAGGACACATCACTATGGGCAAACTGGGTATTGAAAAACAAAAACTCAGATATAAACACCAATCTCTATCTTTTGACCTCTTATGACAACCTAGACCCTGTTGATTTGTCCCTGCTTTACCTTACATCTTCTGATGCAGAAACAAAATCAAGCTATTTAAATGCCCTTCTAAGCCTCCAGAAGCTTGATGGAAGCTTCAATAAGAATAACTATGAAACAGCTGTTTCATTGCTGGCATTAAGCGTAGGCGGCTCAACAGAAGAGATTCTAAATGCAATAGACTATCTAAAAAAGTCAAGAAAATCAGATGGATCATGGGATTCAGACAAAACAACAACCGCCCTTGTTCTTTATGCAGCATTTGCAGATGCTTCAGTGACACTCCCTTCAATGCCTGGGCCTTCAGGAATAGAATCTGATAGTCTCTGCGGTGATGGTGTTTGCGATCCAGATGAGTCTGTTTACCTTTGCTTCAAAGACTGCCAGCAGCAAGAGTCAGAAATCTGCGTTGCCAATGGAATATGCGAGTCTGATTATGGCGAAACATCTGCAAATTGTCCTGTAGACTGCTCATGCGGAGATGGCATATGCGATGATTCAGAGGTAAATATTTGCTCTTTAGATTGTGGTTCAACCTCTGCCTCAATAGCAATATGCGGCAATAGCATAAGAGAAGGTTCAGAAGAATGTGATGGTTCTGATGATGCAGC
Organism: Candidatus Woesearchaeota archaeon; assembly: GCA_964367575.1. Classification (GTDB taxonomy): domain Archaea; phylum Nanobdellota; class Nanobdellia; order SCGC-AAA011-G17; family UBA489; genus JABIKK01. The sequence goes on from CAYIYF010000050.1 coordinate 1,791, forward strand.
ATGTTCGGCAGGATTTGCATGTACTTCATCATGCGTTTGCTTCCCAGAAGAGTCTGGAGATGAAGGTGGATTTGGCTGGATGATAATATCAGCGCTCGTATTATTGCTTATAGTTATAGGAATATACATAGCATATAAGTATTATTCTCCTAGCAAAAAAAATTCATCGAAACGCTCAATTCAGGGACCAATGTTCTCATTCCCTTCAGGCAATAATACACCATTTGGAAATGAGCAGGAAACTAAAATGCCTCAAAATAGGTTAGGGGCACCAACAAGAGGTGCTTCAAGAAAATCAGACGCGGAACTAGAGTTGGAAAAATCTCTTAGAGAGGCTAAAAAGCTCCTAGGAGGCAAATAGGAGCCTGCATGAACAAGAGTCTATTCATTTATTTTCTGGTGTTTCTTTTATCTTTAAATCTTGCCAATGCGCAATATGATTTAATAGAGATAACTCCAAAAGACTCATTAGTTTCTCCAGGAGAGGTTTACCAAGCAAGGCTTATCTTGAAAAACCCAGTTACAGAGCTAAAGAAACAACACCTAAGACTTTATTCTTCATCTGGAATTGCGCAGCCCATATCTCCCTTTTTATTAGATCTTGAAAAGAACAACTATTTTATTTATTTTGAAATTCCATCATCAACACTAGAAGGAGATTACACCTTAATGATAGAAAGTCAGTCATTTCTCGTAAACAACATACTAATACAAGAGGAAGGCGAACAAAAGATAACTATAAAAATATCTCAGCCATCAGTCTCTATAACTCCCGGAGCCATTCAACTAGAAAAAGATTCTATTGGAAGTTTTATAGTAACTGCAAATTCAAAGTATATGAAGACGGAGATAAACTTTGATGTGCCAGATTATATCACTCATTCTTATACTGTCCAGCAGTACTTAAATAAAAATTCACCTAGAAAGTTTGCTTTTTATTATGGCACAAAAAAAACGCAGCCAGCAGAGATAATTTTTAGTTATGGAAACAAAACATTCAATGTTCCAATATTCATCAAAGGCTACAATGAAAACCAGAATGCATCTTCACAGCCCCAGCAAGGTGGAAACACGTCCATCAATGAAGATGCCATATCATTCCTCGTTGAAGGTGGAAAATTATCCAAAGAGATTAAATCAACAGAAACAATTGAAGGAAACTTGAATATGGCTAATATACTTGATAAGCCACTTTTTGACCTAAAAATAAGCCTTGAAAGCCCTCTTGATGAGGTCATAAGCATAACTCCCATATCGATAGAAAAAGTTGAACCGCATGCGAATTTCTCTGTTTTTATGAGTATAAACTCTGATAAATCCCCTTCAAAAAAATTCTATTCCGGCAAGCTTACAGTATCAAACCAAGAGCATGCGAAATCGCTGGATGTAGAAATAAAAATTAGTCAAAAAGAAACAGAAGAAGCACTCCAAGTTGGCGATTCTGATATATACCTAGAAGGTGATGATGCTGAATCAGAAGATGAAAATCAAGAAAAAATAAGCCAAATAATTCCATGGAATATTTCTGGAGGCTATGAAAAAGAATCGCAAATAGCAGCAAAACCAATTGTAACATTAATAACAATCCTTTTAATTATTGCAATACTTATATTTATCTTATCACAGAAAAAAACTTCTAAGAAGAAGACATTTGCTCAATTAATGCAGGAATCTGGAAGGAAATAATTATTTTTTATCTTTTTTAACTTCAACATCTGTTGGCTTTTGTTTGAAAGGTTTTGGATCAAACTCCTGCATTTTTCTTTTAAGTATTGTGTTTTCTGCGTGCAGGTTCTTAACAAGCATGTCATAATGATGCAGCCTTGATATAAGATCATTCCATAAGTCATCAAGTGTATTTTTATCAAAATTGAATTCTAATGGTTTGAGTATCTCAATAGAGCTAGGCATAAAATCTAAGCAAAAACCCATTATACCATCTTGATTATAAAACTCAAGCTCCACTTCAGTAAAAATGCTCCAGAATGGCCGGTCTTCAATCCTTGCGATTTCTGAAGTTTTTTCCTTAAATAACTTGAAGCTTTTTGATTCTTTCAGCTTAGTTATTACCATGTCCATGGTCTTTTTAACATGTATCTCAGGAGCCCCCATTATCTCAAGAATTGCCCTCAACTTTATACTTTCTGCCATATTCATCTCTTAAACAATACGTAATAAACGCTCAAACTGCCAACAGCGTAAGCCAGGTAAAAACCAACTTCCTTAAGCATGAAGCCTCCGGCATTAAGTGTTTCTACAGAGCGCTTTTTTTCAATTTTAATTTCAGGAGCACTGTTTATATGGCTTTCTGTGGCAGAATTTTTTAGCCTTATGCTTTGCTCTTTACGTTGCTCGCTGCACTGATATCCCAGTCCCGAGAGATATACCAGCTTCATGTCTTTTTCTTCAAAACCTTCAACCACAACAACATATTCTCCGCGTTCAACATCAATAGTGTTATTGCATGTTGCAACTGGCAGCCCTATTTCTATTTTTTCTCCACCATTCACGTTAAGCTTTGTTATCACATTTATCTCTTGCACATACGCCCTAACCTCGTGCGCTACTTTTTTGCTGTTAAACAAAGAAACATAAACTGTTAGGTACTTGCACCCCCTTATTGGAGGATTCTCAATATAATCAATTCTTGCATAGCTGTCAGATTCTTTAGCTTCTTTTGCGTATTTGCTTGTATTCGCAGAAGGTAAGTTTATGCTTATATCCACCTCTGGATCTTGTGTATCCCCATTCTCCTCTCCAGGGTTTGGCTCGCAGGAGTAATGTTCATTATTCCCATTTATACATACAGCATTACCATCTCCATTTGCAATGCTCCCGTTATATTCCACGCTTTCAGTTAAATTTCCCTCGACATCGTAAAGATAAACAACATCTCCATCATTTCCAAGCCCATTTCCAATAGCTGCTCCAGCAGAGTAAATTCCTACATTTGATAGATTTATTCCGCTAAAATATCCCCCAGAGTATCCTTCTTCAACAATGATGTTAATACTGGAGCTGCTGCTTCCATTTACCAATACTAAAACATCCTGATATGTTAAATCCTCTACAATCCATCCATTCATGGATTTAGGGCTGCCAAAGACAACCTCAATATACTCCAGATTATTGTCGTTGCCTGGCGGATTATACATGATCTCTGTTATCTTTGCGTCAACAGTGAAGCTGACTACAAAAAAGCAGATGATGCAAAACAGAAATTTAATGTTCATGCAATTCATAAAAATGAATTCATTAAATAAGCTTTCTAAATAAAAATCAGAATTATTTCGACAATTTCAAAAAATCTTCAAACACAATGCCTTTTTTAGCTGCAAGATTCTTGTCAAAATAATAGTTTCCAATTCCTTTTGATTTCCCAAGATGATTTGGCTTTAAGAAACACCACCCCATGTTATTAAATCTTACAGCTACCCAAGCCTGTGCACCAAAACCTCTTGCAAATTCAGTGAGCTCATTAATTTGTTTTTTCTCGATGTATCTTCTTTGTTTTCCCTTTCCACTTTTACATTCAATGGCAAGAGTTCTTCCTTTTTTGCCGCTTAACAAATCAGGGCAAGGCAATGGCATACTTCCGCTTCCGGCCATGCGTATGCAGTACCAACCATTATCCCAGAATAAATGCAGAAGTTCACGCTCGGCCCTACTCCCTTTAGCTTTCGACATGAGTAATTAACTAAAAAATGAATTTAAAAATGTTTAGAATAAAAAAAGAAAGAAGAGACATTACAAGTCTCTTGCTTTAACTGTTGATCTTCCGTTTTCCTTAGCACGTCGACAAGCTGCGTTTATTAGCTCTTG
>CAYIYF010000051.1:0-5570 GCA_964367575.1 Candidatus Woesearchaeota archaeon
TTATTGTTGTTATAGCACCTGAAACGAATATTGCACCTAGAATTAAAAGTAGACCTATTAAAAGACCATTAATCAACTTCTTATTATCCATTATTTTCCCACCCCATGAGTTGCTTGTAGACAAAGTGTCACTCTTTTCATTTCTTTAGTGGGATATGATTGGTATATAAAGCTTTCTGATATAGAACTTTAGTTTACTCTTTTTTAGGAGTATAAGCATTTAAAGTGGTTTTGGCAATTTTCAAGCAGAAAATAATTATCATTTCTTCTTTCCTTTTATTAATGCATAGCCAATAAGCAATATGATAAGTTCACCAGAAACAAATATTGCTCCAAAAGTAATTAAAAGACTGATTACCAATGTTTTAATTACATTTTTATTTGCCAAAATATCAACTCTTTATATATTTTTTATGATATTTATGATATATAAACCTATTTGTCATGTGCTTTTTCAACAATGTAAAGGTCAAAGAATATCGTAAGCACTGAGAGTATAAGGGGGCCTATTATCACACCCAAGAAACCAAAAATTTCTATGCCTCCGAGCACTCCAAGAAAAACAAGTGCCGGATGGATTTTTGCCCTGCTTCCGACTATTCCTGGACGTATTATATTATCTATGGTACTTACTATAAGGACACCATAAAGAAGAATTCCCACACCGTTAAAAGTTTCTCCGATTACCAGCTTGTATATTGCTGCAGGCAGCCAGATGATTGCTGCGCCAAGAAAAGGAAGTATGGAGACTATTACTGTGACAAGACCCCAAAGAATTGGCGACTCTATTCCAAATATCCAGAAGCCAAGGGATGCAATTGCCCCCTGGACAAATGCAGTAACAATCATGCCGTATATTGATGCGTATATTACATTGTCAAATCTTTGTGTAAGCTCTTTTTTCTGCTGAGGTTTTAATGGGATGTGGTCTTTTATTTTTTCAACTAGTTTATGACCATCTATAAATAGGAAGAACATAAGGAAGATCAAAACAAAGAATTCCAGAATCTTTTTAGGAAGAGAAATCACAAAGCCAGAGGCGCTTCTTGCTATCGACAGAGAGATGCTATTCAAGTTTTCAGATATCTGCTCCTGAAAATTAAAATCTTTCCCGAATTTTTCTGTGATTGCATTTTCTATTGGCGCGATGTTAATCTCCTTGGTGTTGTAGAAAAAGTTTACAGATTCTTTTATCAGAGCATTTGCAGCAAATAGCAATGGGATTATTATAAGAAGTATCACTATTATAATCGTCAGGAATGAACTGGCCTTTTCATTTTTTATTTTATTCTTTATTGCATCATAAACTGGATGGAAAACATAGGAAAGGAAGACGGCACCTATTATTGTTGTTATGTAGGATTTCATTAAATAAATCGAGAGGAGAGTCACTCCTATGAAACTGCCTATGAAGAATATTTTAGAATAATTCTCTATGACCTCTTTTTCCATGTCGTGTATAAGAAGCTAGGAAACTTATAAGCTTTTTTAATAGTTAGACTTTTATATCTTCTTTTCAAAGGTATAATCATGATAAAGGTTTTTAGGAAGCTTGTAAAAAAGAAAAAATCTCCTGATTCCAGCGTGAAAAAAAGGGTTGTTGGATTTTATGAAGATGTTCTTGTTAATGGCCTGCTTATCAGAGCAAAGATAGATACTGGCGCAAGCAGAAGTAGCATAGACAGCGGGCTGGCTGATTTTTTAGGACTAGGGCCAGTGCTGGGCAGCAAGGCAGTTATAAGCAGTCATGGCAGAGGGATTAGGCCGATAGTAAAGGCTCATGTGGTAATTGCTGGGAAAAAGCTGAATGCAAGCTTTAACATGGCTTCAAGGCATAACCTAAGATATCCACTTTTGATAGGAAAAAACATCTTAAGGAAAGGCTTTATAATAGACTCTGCAAAACGACTGAAAAAACAGAAACAAAAGATAATTAAAAATACAAGGGATTTGCATTACATCGAAGAAACTTGAGGAATTTCATGAAACTTTGCGTTATAAGCCTTGGCGGGGAGAGCAGCAAAAATGTTGCAAAAGAAGCAAAGAAATTTTTTGACAAGGTTGTTGAGATTGATATAAGGGAGCTTAGACTTTGTCTTGATGATAAAGGCGTCTTTGTCAGTAATCTTGGCAATAAGATTGAAGATTTTGACTGCATATATGTGAGGGGAAGCTACAAGTACATATTATTGCAGAGAGCATTAACAAGGGCTTTGCACAAAAAGGCTTACATGCCTATAAAGCCGAATGCATTTACATTGGGGCATAACAAGCTTCTTGCATCACTGGAAATGCTGCAGAAGGGAGTAAGCATACCGACAAGCTATTTTGTTTCAAGTTCAACTCAAGCAAAAGCTCTTTTAGGGGAAGTGAATTACCCAATCATAATTAAAATACCTGAAGGAACACACGGTAAGGGAGTGATGTTTTCTGATTCTGAGAGTTCTGCCAGGTCAATGATAGATGCCTTGGAAGTTTTTAAGCAGCCTTACATAATACAGGAGTATATTGAAACAGGAGAGGTAAAGAGCCATGACATAAGGGTCATAGTTGCCGGCGGGAAGGTTGCTGGTGCTTACAAAAGAATTTCAACGGCAACAGATGTTCGTGCAAACTTGCATATAAGCGGGCATGGAGAGGCGGTTGAATTAACGCCAGAAATAGAAAAGATGGCTGTAAAAGCGGCGAAGGCCATTGGCGCTGACATTGCGGGCGTTGACATACTTGTCGGAAGAAAAGTTTCTGTCATTGAGGTAAACCTAAGCCCTGGACTCAGAGGCGTAACGAAATATTCTGGAGAAAATATTGCAGAAAAAGTTGCAAAAGCCCTTTATGAAGGTGCATTAGAATTCAAAAAAAACATTGAAAGCGGCGAAGGATTGGAAGAAAAAAAGATTTTTACCAGCAAAAACGACTTTTCAGAACATTATCTTGAGGCTTATATTGACAAGGGTGCTTTGTGCATACCAAGGTTCATTACAAGTACTACTGGTTTTGTGAACGGAGATGATCTTGTGATAAAATTGAAAAAAGGCGAATTGAGAGTTACAAAGCATAATATCAAGAAGGAAGAAGACTAACTTTTCTTTAGAAATCCTGGCAGGTCTTTAACACTTTTCAATACGGCATAAGGCCTGGCTTTTTTTAACTTGGATTTTGACTGCAGACCAGAAGCGACTGCAATGCATTTTATTCCTGCTTTTTTTGCAGCCATTATGTCATAAACTGTGTCTCCGATCATGTAATCTGCTTTCAGCTTAAGAAGTTTTTCTGCTTTTATTATTTCATCAGGAGCAGGCTTCGGCCTAAGATTTCTTGTGTTAGTGATTATCTTATCAAATAAGCTAAAGTCCATATCAAGATTTTTCATGAAGATATCGACATCATTTTTTGTGCAGTTTGTCACTATTGCAATTTTGTAATCTTTTTTTAATTCCTTTAGCGCATTTGTGACGCCACGAATCTTATGGGCATATTTTTTTGATGTTTCTTTCAGGTATCTGCCGTGAAGTTTTCTTATAGAATTTATTTCTTTTGCAGTGATGCCTGGAATTAATTCCTTGAGATATATCCTTGATGAAACACCAAACTTGTCGCTGAGCTGTTTGTTTGTTATATTGTTGTGCTCATGTTTTCTTAAAGATTTTTGAAATGCAATTATATGGGCCTTGTTGCTGTGAATCAATGTGTTGTCTAAATCAAAACATATAAGGCCTTTTTTCTTTTTCATTGTGGTAGGCTTTATATACCAAACTATTTAAATGTAGTTCATATTGCTAAAATTGGTGATAAATATTGGTGCTAGAATCATTGTCTTCTCCTGAAAAAGCAAAGTCGAAGCCATGGAATCTGTTTTTTTTAGGCGCCATATATGCTATAATGTCTGTTTTCTTGTCATTGTGGGTATTTGAAGAGCAAGCTACGATTGTGATGGTGCTGCTTACAGTGATGGCATGCGTGCCTTTAATGTATAACACAATAAAGATTGAAGAAGAAAGGGACTTAGTCGTTGATGGAGAGAAAAAGCTTCTTAGGGAACATTCAAGGGTCATGTGGGCCTTTATGTTTTTATTTTTAGGATTTGTTGCTGCATTTTCAATCGCCTATGTTTTTCTTCCTTCAGAGACTGTTGATAATTTATTTTCATCACAAACAAAAACTATTGCTGACATAAATGCGAAGGCCACTGGAGAAAACGTTGTTTCTGGAACTGCTTATTCTGAAGGTTTATTGCTTAGGATATTCAGCAATAATCTGAAGGTCATGCTTTTTTGTGTTTTCTTCAGCTTTTTTTATGGTGCAGGAGCAATATTTATTCTGACATGGAATGCAACCGTAATAAGCGCTGCAATGGGCAATTTTTTCAGAGCAAACATAAGTGCTTATGCCTCTCATGTAGGGCTGGTGCAATTGGGAGGATATTTCCATGTTTATGCTTTAAGCATATTGAGGTATTTCGTGCATGGAATTCCTGAGATATTTGCGTATATCATTGGCGGGCTGGCAGGAGGCCTAATCAGCTTTGCAGTCATTAAGCATGACTTTTCAACCAAGTCCTTTGGGAGGGTATTGAAAGATGTCTTTAGCCTGATTGTAATAGCTGTTGCTGTTTTGCTTTTTGCAGGCCTTTTAGAGGTTTATGTGACTCCAAGTATTTCTAATTTTTAAGATGCAGTAGTTTTTTAAAATGATTTGTACTTCAAAGTGCTATGAATTTGTTAGTATTCATATGTGCAATTGTTGGAGGAATTATCACTTACTTGTCAACTCCATGGATGATAAGATATCTTAGGAGAATTGGGCTTGTTGTCAAGGATCAGAACAAGGAGAACAGGCCACTTGTACCAATATCCGGCGGACTTGCAGTATTCAGCGGCTTTTTCACAGGCCTGATGTTTTTCATATTCTTCAGGACATTTTTCGATGGAGGAGATTATTCTTTGGTTTTAGATAACAGGAATCTCGTGTTTTTGTTTGCAGGATTTATCTCAATATTTTTAGTTACATTAATTGGATTCTTAGATGATGTTTTGATAAATAAGTCTAGAGATGAATCAAGTGGATTAAGGCAATGGCAAAAACCAATGCTGACGCTTATTGCAGCAATACCTTTGATGGTGGTTAATGCAGGAACTTCTATCATGAACCTGCCGTTAATCGGAGATGTAAAATTAGGGGCGTTATATCCTTTGCTTTTAGTTCCTATTGGGTTTGTCGGCGCTGCCAATATGGTGAACATGCTTGCAGGATTCAATGGGCTCGAGGCAGGAATGGGAATTGTGTATATTGGTTCGCTTGGATTGTATGCTGTTGTGCATGAAAGACACATTGCAGCACTTATAGGCCTGATGGTCTTTGCTTCATTATGTGCATTTTGGCTGTTTAACAAATATCCTGCAAAGATACTTCCTGGAGACTCTTTAACGTATCTTTTAGGAGGCACGCTTGCCAGCATGGCCATATTGGGAAATATAGAGAAAGCAGCCTTGATTATTTCAATTCCTTTTTTTGTTGAATTCTTCTTGAAGATGAGAAGAAGACTTCATGCAGACAGCTATGGAATTTATATT
>CAYIYF010000052.1:0-2562 GCA_964367575.1 Candidatus Woesearchaeota archaeon
CATCAAAGCAACATTGTCTCCATTCTCTACCATCTGGATGACTGCTTCGCCTGCACCATATGGCCAAGCATCGCATGTTACGAACAAATCAGCAGATACTGTGTTTGCACATGGTCCACCAACTGTAATGATGTTCCAGTCTGTTGGGTCGCTAACATCGCTGTCCAAAAGGTTAGCCAATGTTAAGTCAGCAACAGTACACTTCACTCCGCTTGCTGTCTTTGTTGTGCTTGTTTCTCCAAAGGTTACGAAGACTCTTGCTCCTCTTTGTGCAAGAGGATATTCAATTGTCAATGTCTCTGGATTGTCTGTGGATGATGGATCATACACTGTCCACAATGCACCATAGTCAGTCATACCATAGAAGTAATCATCATTATCAGCATCTTCCGTTAATGAGTTCATACCACCGTTGGTCTGAATTGAAGTGATTACCAAGCCGATTTCATTGCCGGTTCTGTTTTCAATCCTTATTGTGACGTTCTCATGGTTTGCACCAGCACCTAATGAGGAAGGATGATCTTCATCAAAGTCTTCTGCTATGGTTATCAACGTCATGTTTACACCGGGATTTGGAACGGTTACTTGACCACCTGCAGCATTGCTGATTATATTACCAGTATTGGTCCATGTTCCATTCATTCCTGTATTAAGGTTTGGTGGAGCAACCCAGCTTCCGCCGTAGGAATTGTTGAGTGTGTTACCATTAAGATGAGCACCTAAATCAATGATACCGCCACCATTAACAGTAATCTTCACCTCTTCTCCATTTATAGTTCCATCGGCATCAAGGTCTATAATCAATGGTGGAGATCCAATAAGGACATCCGTACCTCCTCCACTTGTTGCATTTGCAACATAAAGTCTATAGGTTGTACCTCCAAAGATTAAGTCTCCATTTCCAACAGTTCCATTTGCATGGTTAACTGCAGTAAACATTGTTACCGGAACTTCTTTTGTGTCCCCAGTAGCCATATCTACAAACTTCAATTGCGTGTCGGATGCATCCCAACTGTCATATCGCAAGACATGAGATATAGCATCATTGTCAAGACCATTTGCATTATCAACATCACTCAACACAAAGTAGTCTAAGTGCCCAACAGTAGGTATGTTGGTAGATGAGTTTCCATTTGCAGTGTAGTTTCCTTCAGTATAAACAAAGTCTCTGTTGTCATTACCATACTTGAATCTTCCTGCATCATGTGTTATGAAAGGAACATTATAAACAAGTCCTTGTTTGTTCTCAAATATCAAGTCATAATCATTATCGCCCTTAGGGTCTAGTTTGATTATGCTTGTCTGTACGTCATCAAGACCTTCATATCTAATGTCCCAATTTGTACCCAACATTCCTTGAGGCTCTTCCAAGTATTCCCTAATTCCATGGTTAGGTTCTACCCAAAGGTCTATGCCATTCAAGGAGTCAGCTGACAACCTATAAGTGATGGAAGTTATTTCAAGTTTCTTTCCACTTGACTGCTCTGTAGCTGATATTGATATAAGAGCATTTGTTATCTGTTCATTATCAATCTCAACAGTCTGGTCAAATAAAGTATCATCATACTCTAAGTCTTCCAAGACAAGCTTGCTAGCTCCCAAGTACATCTCAACAACGTCACCTGAACCAGCTTCACCAGCTTCGTTCAAGACAATATCGCTTATACCAAGCAATGTGCCGTCTTCTAGTGTTGTTGTTTCGCTGTCTTTCAATTGTTTTGTGATTTCCCCATTGATTTCAAATGTTGCCGTAGCAGGAGTCACATCTTCAATTATCATAACTGTAACTACATAGTCTTTGCCGTCTATGTTGTATGTCTTGGTTTCACCTTCACCTAAAACATCATAAACTGCTCCGCCTAACATAACTAGTTTAACTTCATCATCCGTTGTGCTAACGCTAGTTTCAACTATAGAATAAGTTGTTCCAAGTATCATGACTTCTTCATCTTCCAAATCAGGAAGAGCACTGGAAGTTATAGCGCTTTCAAGACCAGATTCAAATTCTAGTTCATATTCAAAGAAAGCAGTTGATGCATTTGTTGGGCTATCACTATCTGCAATATATAAATAATCTCCAACATATCCATCGTATAGACCTTCACTCTCTGTGAAGTTAACTACTGGTACTCCTTGAATTGGGTTTGCGTTATCCAAGAATCTTAAGTACTGATTGAAATCAGTCGTACCTTCATCTGTTGTTATTTTTCCTCCGGACAATCCTCCGCCAGAAGCTTCAATAGATGATAAGGTCTCTCTAACGCTGCCTATTGTTTCTCTTAATTCTAGCAAGTCGCTAGAATGAGAAATCTCTACTGCGTCTCCACTAACCGATACAGTGCCAGCACCTGCATCTGGTGTACAAACCTTGCTATCAAATTGTAATTGCTTTGCAATATCCAAAGCTCCAATTGTATCTGCAGATCTTGCGTTCTCGCCAACAACAATAGCTATGTTGCTAACGCCCTTTCCATCCTTAATAAATGGAGCTGGGTAGTCTGCTAAATCCGGTTGTGCAAGTGCGCCAGTCATTGTTGCGCCTAACAAAGCAACACCGGTTCC
>CAYIYF010000052.1:2662-5570 GCA_964367575.1 Candidatus Woesearchaeota archaeon
CCGGTTGTGCAAGTGCGCCAGTCATTGTTGCGCCTAACAAAGCAACACCGGTTCCAATAGCTGCAATTCTTTTTACAGCTCTTCTTAGTCTTTGCATTTGGTAAACACCTCCGTATGTGTAACCATAACTTTTTTTATATGGCAATCCATTAAAGATTGCTTGCTCTATCGCGTCATTACTATTAACCTCTAAACAACAATTCCGTTTATAAACATTTAACAACTTCAAAATACATATTCTTGTTAAATTGGATGTTTAATGGCATTATACGCTCATTTAAGGCAAAATAAATCAAACATAAACCATCAAAAAACATGTAATTATCATCAAGTAATCATTCACAAAGCTTCAGTTTAGCCTCATAAACAACCCCATTTTCAACAATGGTATAGCTTGAAAATAGCCCCAAGTCACAGCTTCCAATGGCAAATACCTCTTCCTCATCTCTTTGAACAAAGAAGCTAAACTCAGTTCCAGGCCTCAAAATAACATTATAAGCCTTCTTTAAGGCCATTTCTAACATTTCACACTTATTAAAATCGTTCCCGCAGTCTACAACCATATCCTCTAATGTTTTTCCATCATATCCTTCTATGTTTACCTTCATTAAAGCCTTCAAGGCGTTTTCAGCCTCAATACTGGTTCTTTCATCTCCATAAGAAACGCTTTGGGCAATGTTAGAAAATCCCAGGTATATCAATCCCAAGAACACCAAGATTATCACTATAACAAGCAGTCCAATAACCTCTGATTGTCCTCTAATACCTTTGTATGCTTCCATAATGCTCTATCTCAAGCCTCCCAACCTTGTATTCATCAACTTCAGGAAAATATAAAGAAACAACAGTGCTTACTTTAGCTCCAAGCTCATTTTCAGGGTTAAAGTCATATAATATCCATTTCCCGCAGTTTTCAGGGTATTCAACTGGAATATACCTTGAAACATCACATTCAACATCTTTAACAGAATCTTCAGGTTCAGGATATATTATACTCAAGGTTATCTTCTTCCTTCCAAAAATCTTCTGATACCTTCCATAATCTTTCAATAATACCTTCTTGAAAGGCAAGAACTTGGCAGTATCCATACAATCTTCATTGCTGCAGGCAAATTCCTCTAGATTAACTGCCTTTGCCAGCATTATCGTTGCTTGTCTTTCGCTTAGCTCATCAGGAAGGCTCTTGTTTCTTTCAATCGCAAACTTAAAGTAAACAACAACGCCGAGCAGGATTATTACTACCACAACAAACATTACTAGCATTGTCTCAGAAACATGCACCTGCCCTTTTTTCATTTTCAATAAGCTGCAGGACCGACCTCCTTCTCAAGCTTCCTGTTCTGCTTGTCTATCTTGTCTTTTAGTTCATAAAACTCGTCTTCATGGCTTGTTGCCTTATACCTTTCAAGCATCTTCCTTTCCTCGTTCAGCAGATCAACGCAATTCTGGTTTTCGCTTATCTTTCCCATTAGCCTTCCAGTCTTTTCAATGTAAATATCAGTTATAGCTCTCAGCCTTTCAATTGCAATATCCTTGACGCATGAATACTCTTTGCCAGAAAATATCAGTCCATACAGCATCTCCTCTCCAAGATAAAACACCTCTTCAGTGTTCCCCTTATTATCATAAATTTTTGCCCTATTCTCATCTAAATTAACTTCTATGACCTCCACTTCAACAGAATTTCCATAAGCCTGCTTTAATTCCTGCACAGCATATGTGACAGCTCCGAAAAATACAACAGTTATCTTATCGCTTCCCTTTGCTTGCGAGCTGAATGCTTCTGGCTTGAACAGTTGTTTCGTTGTAGTCTGAACCATAAATCCAAGAGGAATATTCTTTGCGAGGCTTGCAACGTCTTCAATTTTGTTGGCATCTGCTACAAGTAAAACCCTGTTCTTTGGGTTATTCAGGTAAAAAAAAGTGGTTATACCATAAGGAAACTTCCACTTATCTGTCCACACATAGATATTATCACCATTCAATCTCAAGGGAGCAAATACAACCTTGTCAGTACTTCTTTCAAATGTATTTAATGTGAGTTCACCACAGTTAAATCCTAAACTAAAATCATCTTTTAAGTCAATCATATCACTCCCTTCGCTTATTCCAAGTGCATCCAGCCTATCATCAACATCAACCAATAAAAGATTCCCTTCAAGCGATTCTCCTCCGGATATATGAATATAAGAGAGCCTTACGAAAAAAACAAGTATCACTGCCCCGGCTATAACACCAAATATCCACTTGAATAATACGTCAACATCTCCTTTCTTGTTCATTCTCTCACTCCGACAAATATCTCCTTGTCCTCCAGATAAGTCTCAAGTATTATCTCAACATCACTTCTTGTATTCTTAAAACAAAGAGGATTTTTGCTTCCGTCTTTCAATTTTAAATTCTCAATGTAATAATCAGGATATGGTGCATTGTAAATTCCAACAGGAGCAAGAAATAAGTTTTCTTTAAGGCTTGTATCCATATAGTAATATAATTCAGGATCAATTAGATTAAGCTCGTTTATTTCTCCTTGCAATACTGGCAGTCCTTTAGCTTTATCATAAAAACATACATGAGTTACTTTCTGTGGTAATGCAGCAGACCTAAATCTCTTGGCGCTTCCAATATCATAATTATAAACAACCTCCACCTCATTCTCAAAATCTAAAACAAACTTGCTGACTTCAGTAATCTCTTTTGCTTTGTTTATCTTCGCTAGCGAGTTAAACCCAAAATAAAGCACTAGTGCCATAAACAATGCCATGGCAATGTAAACCAATGGCATTCCGAGTAGCTGGCCTCTTTTTCGCATGTATACACTCACTCCTAGAGACTTATAAATCTAACTTAAAACAGCGAATTAGCATCAATTGTTTAAGCAATTGCTGAAGAATTAAGCGAAAAAATT
>CAYIYF010000053.1:0-5549 GCA_964367575.1 Candidatus Woesearchaeota archaeon
TGATCGGCAATTTCTTCTGTCTTTAAAAGGAAAAAATTTTGCTCCTTAGTTTTTGTCTGGCAAAGTACCTGCTCCAAATGACATACCTCCATGTGTTAATGTTTGCCCAGCTCCTATTACCTGAGCTAATTTATCTTTAATTAAGTGAGGTTGATCTACAATTATATCGGATCTTGCAAGAATAACCTTTGCATTTGGATTATATTTTTTTATGTTTTCTTGAATGATGTTTATATTATCTTTTTTTGCACTGTCAATTTTATTGATGACAATAACATCAGCCATAATAAAATTAATAAAACCTGGATAGTAGGCAATTTCGTGGCCTGGACGGTGTGGATCAACGACAGTAATCAAAAGATCAGGCTTGATAAAAGAGAAATCGTTATTTCCACCATCTAGAATAAGTATATCTCCTTCTTTTTCAGCTTCTTTTACAATGGCTTTGTAGTCAAATCCCGCATATATTACAAATCCATGATCAATCCAGGGCTGATATTCTTCCTCTTCTTCTATTGTGGTATTGTTTTTTCTGAAATCCTCTTCACTTGCAAATCTTTGGCAAGTTTGTTTTGTTAGGTCTTCTCCATAAGGCATACTGTGCCTTATTCCAACTACCTTCTTTTCATTCTTCCTCAAAATCTCTGCAATTGCTCTGGATGTTTGGCTTTTGCCAGAACCGGTTCTTACTGCAGTTACTGCGATAACTGGCTTTTTTGATTTTACATAAGTGTCTTTTAGGCCTAAGAGTGAAAAGTTAGCACCATTTGATATAACGCGAGAGGCAAATTCCATGACATATTGATGGCTCAGGTCAGAGTAAGAGAGGTAAACATCATCAATATTATACTTTTTTATTAGTTCTGGTAATTTGCTTTCTGGAAATATTGGGATGTCTTTTTTGTATAATCTGCCAGCAAGTTTTTTTGGGAATGTTCTTTTTTCTATGCCTGGAATTTGTGTTGCTGTGAAGCATACAACCTCATAAATTGGATTGTCTTTGAAATACAACAAAAAATTATGATAATCCCGTCCTGCTGCTCCAGAAATTATAACCCTTTTTCTTTTCATTCTTGCCTCTTTTTTTACGGTTTTGCTCTGATATCTATCAAGCTATTGCTTTCTTTACTAACAACGATTTCAATACCGTCCCCAATCATTGGCAGGCGTCTTGGAGATCCGCTGTTAAACGACGTAAATGGGAATGCATAGTTGTTTCTTCCAATTTTGAAAATCTCTACAGCTGTTAACTCATCTACCTCAACAATTTTTCCCTTGCTCTATCCCAACATTATAGTATCTTGTCATCTCGTTATTGTTGTGCCTGCCTGACCTTTTAATGCTTTTTGTAGACTTGAAGAGGAGGTTATTATTGCCTTCTTGCCGCCTTTTTTAAGGAACGTTATGGATGCCTCTATTTTAGGGCCCATTGAGCCAGAAGGGAATTGCCCTTGCTTGAAATATGTTTGTGCTTGCGTTATGTTTAGTTTTCTAAGCGGTTTTTGATTTGGTCTTTTATAGTTCAAATAAACACACAATTCGTCAGTTAAAATTATCAATGTTGATGCATTAATTGAATTTGCAAGGCATGCAGAAGCAAGATCCTTGTCTATGACTGCCTGAATGCCATAAATCTTGTTTTTTTCTTTTATGACTGGAATTCCACCCCCGCCAGCTGCAATTATTACAATACCTTTGCTTATTAAATGTTCAATAATGTCTACATCATCAATTGATTTTGGCTTTGGTGATGCGACAACTCTCCTCCAGCCTTTTCCAATTTGTTCAACGATATGGATGCCTTTTTTCTTTAATTTAGCTGCTTGTGCCTTACTGTAGAACTGGCCAATTGGCTTTGTTGGATGCTTGAATGCAGGATCATTTTTATCAACAATGACTTGAGTTAAAATACTCATAACTCTTTTGTTTATTTTTTTCTCTGCAAAAATGTTCTGAAGGTTTTGTTCTAAAATATATCCAAGTTCGCCCTGAACTTCTGCGTCAATGACATCCAATGGGAGAGGCGATACTTTTAATTTTGATAATTGGTTCTGGAGAAGAACGTCGCCTACTTGAGGCCCAGAGCCATGAGTTATGAGGACATGATTATTTTTGATTAAAGGGATTAGGTATTCTAAGCTTTTTCTTGCTGTTTTAGACTGGTTGGAAATAGTAGGCTTTTGGCCTTTTTTTATTAATGCATTTCCTCCAAGTGCAACTACTATTCTTTCACCTCTTTTTTTCATAGTTAATCTTTTTTTCATACTATTTTTTATATTAAAATTCTTTTTTTCTAATTGGCCTATAAACTTATCTTTTTTTGTGAATCTAATTATTTTTTAGACAATCCAAATCCACTTATCGTTGTCATCCAGAAACTAATTGCTTAGTGTTTAAATAAGCTTCTTTAATCAACCTTGCCTTCTAGATCCTCTTCATCTTCATTTATTTCTGGAAAAAATGTGTTTTCAATATCTTCTATGTTATGGCAAGCCCTTCCTTTTATGTAATTTGCTATTTCATAAATTTTTCTTTGTGCTATTGTCATATATCTGGGAAAAAAATTATATTTTGTCGTTGGGATAATTGAAGTTCTTTCGAAAAATGTGTTTTGTTTATCTCCTATCATGTCCAATATCTGTCCAACTAATGTAACATCATCGCCTGTTACGTCTAATAACCTTCTGATAACTTTTCTTGAAAAATATAAATCTTTTGAAGAGTAGAACATGTCTTCTCCTTCCTTAATCTTTCTATCTTTTAGTAAAGGCTCTAAATGGATAAAATGATCTCCGCGGAGGTCATCAATAATTTTCTCTCTATCTTCCATCTCATCTTCTAAACGTTGTCGATAGTTATGCACAAGAGTTTTTGTTCTCTTTTCATTTGGGCAGTAAACCACTATTGCCCTATGACGCACAGAAGAAACTATTCCAAGAACTCCGTCCTTGTTTATTACTTGGCCTTCTTTATAGACCTCTTGATGGTTGTATGGGAAAGACTGACAAGAAGACAAGTCTGTTATGCCAGCAAGATTCTTTAATAACTCTGGATAAACCATATCATCTATTGATTCAATTGGATTCATGTTTTTATGTAGATTTTTTAATATTTATTCTTTGCTTTTTTATCTTACCAAGAATTGTACTTGTGCCAAGAACCATAGCTGTTTGAATAATAAAATCCGTGGCTGTTGTATGGGTAGTAACTGTTGTAGTACTTGTTGTAATGGTAGTTGTAATATGGCTTGTAGTAGCCATAATTGTAATATCCTTTGTGGTAATATGGCCTTGGATAATTGTAGCTTGTTGGCACACTTATGTCAATGTCAATATTATTGATTACTGTAGGAGGATTTGAGTATTGCTGCTCCTTTAGAGTCTGTCCCAAACTAGAAGATTTTTTTGTCGACTTGGAAACTAGGTAATCTGAGGAACTTGATTTTGCTTGCGGAGAATAAACTACCATGTTTTGGCTTGTTGCTGATCCATATGAATCATCATTAGCAGATACTCCAAGAAGAAATACTCCAAGGAGAAGTGCCACTAGAACGCCTATGCCCAATAATAGACTTATTTTTTGATTTCTGTCAAGAGCCATTTGCTTATTCTCCCAATGATATTATCGGCCTCTTTTTTCAGAATGCGCAAACTTCATGAAGTTCTTTTAATTTTTCTTGTTTCTCTTGAAGTGTTTTTTGGTTAAGCTCTGTCTGCTGTCTTGCGCCTTCAATATTATACTCATAATGTTCTTTTAGTTCTTGAAGCTTTCGGTCATATTCTTCTTTTAAACTTTTGTATTTTTCTTGGTCTTGCTGCATGTAGTTTAGAATGTCACTTACGTCATCTTCTGTCTTTTCTATGTCATAAGAGCACTGGCCACCATATTCATAGTATTTTAGCGGCTCTTCTGTTTCGTTTTCTCCTACTGTAGTTTCTGGAATTTCAGCTGATTCTTCTTCAGGCAGGGAAGGCTGGTTTGTCAATTGGGTATCCTTTGTTGTGTCTATTACTACCTCTCCAGTAATCTGTTCTGAATTGCTATTGTCTATGAATGATTTGCCTGCAAATATGAATGCTGTTATTAAAATTATGCCAATAATGAGCTTTTTGTAGGCTTTTGGCTTTCCCTGAAAGAATCCAAAAATCTGCAAATTTCTAAATTTATTTTTTAAGCTCATTGTCGTAAACTAATTTTAATGACGTTAAACTGTTTTATAAAGCTTTTCTGAAAGCTAGGGCATTATTCTTTGAGAAATTGTTTGTGAGTTAGGCAAATGGTGTCTTTTTATAGTGATAACAAAAAAGAAAATCTCGCATATCTAAAGATAAACAAAGAAATAGAAAAATTAACTGAGGAATTCTAACTTACTGTTTTTCTTACAATAGAATTGTTCTTTTTGCATATTCACTTGCACTTCCTAGTCTATGTGAAATTTCTAGTAAATGTGTGTACATTCCATCTGCTTCTATTGCTGACAAACCGAGATCCCGCATGACGCTTCGATATTCGCCAACACCAAGGCTACAGCCTTCTGTTATCCCATATACCAGCTGTGTATCTTTTTGAATTCTCTTTTCTTGTATCATTTCTTCAAGAACTTTTCCGTATTTTGGATGCTCTATTTTGAAAACAGTTATGCCCTCTCTTAGAGTTCTTGCTTTTTCAATTTCTGTTGTTTCCTTATATGCAAATACTCTTTCAAGGTCTTCTTGAAGGGATTCTGAAGCTTCTTCTGCTAGCTTGTCTCTCCTTCTGCATGCCTTTTGTCCTAAACTTGATAATGGCTTGGATAGTATGTCTAAAGCAACCATTCTTCTGATATTTGTTTCCAATTCGCTTCTTTGTACCATTTTTAGTACCTCCTGATTTATTAAAATTATTAAGATGTTGCTATTAAAAATAAAATGTGGTGTTATTATTTACCACAATAATTATATACTGGAAATGCGCCTTAATGGTATGGAAAAACTGCTTCAGGAATTCGGTTTTACTGCGACTGAGGAAGAAGTTTATCTTACTTTACTACGCATTGGTCCATCTACTGCAGGTATTGTTGCGCGCAAAGCTGGAATACATCGAAGATCTGTGTATGATGCAACTGCGAGACTATCTGAGAAAGGATTGATTGGATATATTTCTAGGAATAACAGAAAATATTTTGAAGCAGTTAACCCTGAAAGATTACGAGAAATATTAAAAGAAAGAGAAGAAAATTTGAATATTATTCTTCCCAAACTAAAATCGCAATATACTTCTGTTGTAGAGAAGCAAACAACGCTTTTTTTCAAGGGAAAAGATGGACTGAAGAATGTTTTTGAAGACCAAATTGCAACAGGAAAAGAAATTCTGATTCTTGGTGCTTCTCCATTGGCACAAACGATGCTGACTTATTATTTTAATTGGTTCAATAAAAGAAGAGAGCAACAAAAGATTCCTATAAAATTATTGTATAATGAAGCTGACAGAAAAAAAAGAAGCATGAAATATGCAATGATAAAATACTTACCAAGCGAATTTCAGAATCCTGCTGCTATGAATATTTATGG
>CAYIYF010000054.1:0-5500 GCA_964367575.1 Candidatus Woesearchaeota archaeon
TTGTTGATGATTCCAGGCTCAAAATTTTCAACATATCCTTCCCCATATTCATCCTCAAGTTTCCTTTCGTACTTTTTTATTACATCATCAACTTTCTTGTCTGTCATGAACCCAACAACCTTCTTTAAATTATTTTCTTAGAGAACTTTATGCTGCCTCTTGCCCAGTCTTCCCATTCAAAGTAAACCCTCTTGCTGTCAATGCTTCCTGTTTCATCCCTTACTTTTTCAATCAGTCTATGAAACATGTCATTTGAGGCAACAAGGAAATTTGATTCAAGTATTTCATTGTTCTTTGTCTTATCTGCAAAGTCTACCAATGATTTTTTTATCTTTGCCCTCAGCAATATGTTCTCCCATACCGCATCCCAATTCCCAGCCCATTCTCTTATGTTTCCGGCAACAGCCTTGACAACCTCGCTCTCTCCATTCAGCAAGTCAGCAGTCGGAACCAATTCATCCTTCCTCGAGTCATATCTGAACAAGTCAACAAAGCCTCGCTCTGCAAGTGGATCTTCTTTCCAATGTTTCCGTACTTCTGCAATCTGCAAAACTCTTTTCCATGTAGTCAAACCATCTGCGCTTTTCACAGGATTGGCAACAATAATAATATCTGTCGCCTTGAAGCTTGTTTTTGGAACACCAAGATCATTTACGACCCTGTCAAACACACTGTAAGGATCTGCACCATGTATTGTTCCAGCAACAACATTTGCCAATGCGCCAATCCTCATTGCTTCATAAAGTGCTTTTGCCTCAAGGCTTCTCACTTCTCCAACAATCAGGCTGCTGTCTCCCAGTCTTAAACTGGTTCTTATTCCATCATCAGCGCTTAACTCTGAACCAGCCTTTGTTAATGCAGACCTTACTTTCATGTTTTGGATATTATATCCCAAAGATCTCATGTACTCTACTGGCAATTCTAGAGAATCCTCAATAGTAATAACTCTGTACTTTCTCATGATTTCAACCATCATGCTTCCTAAAAAAGCAGTCTTTCCAGAGCTCCTTGTTCCTGCAACAAGCATTGTTCTTGCCCCATCTATCAAGAAGCTTATCAGTCCTGCTGCAAGAGGGCTTATCATCCTGTTATTTATGAAAAGAGGCAGTGTCCAAGGCCTGTCTCTATGTCTCCTCATTGCAAATCCCAACCCATCAGGGCTTAGTGGCCTTGTCATTACAGCAACCCTGCTTCTCGCCCCTGGAACTAATAACTCAGTATCAAGAATTGGATTAGCTTCATCCAAAGGCCTGCCACTGATTAATCTGAACTTTGTTGCCCAGCTTTCAGCATCATCATAGCTTGGAATTATGTTTGTATAACAATCTCCATAATCCTCATGCACCAAGAATATTGGAGACTTTCCAATCGGGCTGTTGATTGTTATGTCCTGGACTTTTTGGTCTTGTAATAAAACCTCAATCAATCCAAATCCAACAGTATATCTTACAAGCACATGCGCAAGTTTGTTTATCCTTTCATATGGAATATCATATCCTTTGTTTCTTGCAAGCTCATCGAGCAAGTCTCTTCCAATATTGAAAAAAGTTGTCCGCATCCTTGATGGATCCAGAAATTCTTCATTTCTTGGCTTGTGTCCTGCAAGAACATTTCTTGCAATGTCTAGTAATTCATATTCATCTTCTTTTAGCTTATGCTCTATTGGCACAAGATGATAATAATTCTTGATATCCCCAGGCATTCTGAAGATGCTTATCTCATTCTCGTCAATCCCATAGAAATCAAGCTCCTCCCCCTCAATAGGAGGATTTGCCTTTAGCCTAGCATACATGAAATCAGGAGTTATTACTGCCCTAATCACATCCCTGTAAATTGCTCTCTCTCCAATCCTATGCCCTTCTATTTTTTTTTCCACGATTTGGATTAGTTTCGTATTTCTCAGCATCTCGAGCATCTCTGATAAAACTGCAATGTAATTGCCTCTGGAGCTTGCTATTTTTTCATCATTATCCCTCTCCAATAATATTTTTTCCTCGCGGATTATTCTTTTAGCCTCAACATAACACCCTACTGGATCACTTCTCAATAAATTCAAAACCAAGTACTGCACCTCTGCAAGTTTGTCTCCATAAAATCTCGCGGAAGACTCGTCAAATCCCCATCCTGCAATGCTCAGTATCTTCCTGCCTTTGATAACATGCTTGTAAATTCCAGCTATCTCAAGAAGCATCTGTGTTTGGTCATAATGATAAATAAACTTCTTCTGTTGATGAAAAACTATCTTGCTGATGCTTGAAGATTCAGTTAATTTGTCAATAATCTCGCCCATTATGGAAGAATTATCCTCTAAGCTTGGTGTATAAGGCCAATTAGTGGCATCTACGCGAAGAACATCATCATTTCCTTCTTTTATTACCTGATAAACACCTTCTTTTACAGCCGCCATAATCTGAACCTGCTTGCTAAATTTATATAGCTATCTGCCTTTAATCCAGCTAAACTCAAAGTATTTAAATAACACCAAATTAAGATAACTGAGAGGTGAAAAATGCAAGAGACAGAATTCCATCAGGCTGATCCAGCATACATCATAGCTGATTTGAATGCGCGCATAAGAGTTCTTGAGAATAAGTACAATCTTCTCACAGAGCGTTTGCTGGTTGTAAATCAAAACATGATTTCTGAGTACAAGAAATTAATGAACGAACTGCGTGAAATAAAAGATGATGGCAAAAGGGCAAAGCTCAGCATGCTTAACACTCAGGAAGTTGTCAAAGATGTCGTAAAGGAAATGTCCATCTTTGCAAAGAAAGATCAATTAAAAGTCCTTGAAAGATACTTGGATGCAATCAACATCATTAAGCTTGTGACAGATGACGAGCTTGAAAAGAGACTAGAAAGGTTTAAATTGGAAGTAAACAAACCAAGACAAAAAAGAGGGGTAGATAATATTGCCTGAAGACACTCCAACAGACAAAGTAATAGAGCTGCAAAGAACTGGAAAAGCAAATACCGAGGTTATACAGTCGCTTCAAAAGCAGGGATATTCTTTTCAGCAGATATCTGAAGCGCTTAATCAGGCGCAGGCAAAAACAAGCGTTGAAAGCCAGGAATATCACGAAGAAACGCCAATCCCACAGAAACAACTTTCTCCGGAAAAAATGCAGCCGTCCGTGATTTATTCTGAAGATGTTGCTCTGGAAAATATGCCTGAAGAATCTCAAGAAACAGATGTTCTTCCGCCGCCATCGCCTTCTTCAATCTCGCAGGAATCATCCTATCAGCAGCAAAAATGGCCGCAGCAGCAATTTACTTATCAATCCCCTGCACTAGGCTCAACCACAGAAGACATTGAAGAGATCACAGAATCTGTAATTGAGGAAAAATGGCAGCACATGATGGAAGAATTTGGAGACATGCTTGCATGGAAGGAAAAGACCTCAAATGACATTGATGCAATAAAGCAGGAATTAATGCGTGTTGAAAATCGTTTTGAAAACCTTCAAAATTCTGTCATGGGCAAAGTAAAGGAATATGGTGAAGGTGTTTCAGATGTGGGCATAGAAATAAAAGCCCTTGGAAAATTGCTCTCAAACATAATAAGCCCATTGACAAGCAACGTTAAGGAGCTTGAAAGAATAATTAAAGGCCTGAAAAGTTAGGATTTGCTTTTGATTCCGCCGCCACTAAGATAATTAATGGCATAAGCTCCAATAATAAGCATGAATAACAATCCTAAAAAGTATCTGCTGAACAGAAATCTTTTTGTTGTCTCCCAGAATCCAGTTCCTCCGGTTACCATGAGCCATGGTCCATAAACTTTTGTCATTGCAACTAAAAATAATATCACTATGACTCCAATGACTATTGTTATGAAAGGGGCCCCTTTTGTAACGTTCTCAATCATGTCACTTTCCTTCACGCCTAAGAACATAAAGAACATGAATATTATTATTACTAGGAAAAAGAAAAGCACGCTCCAAGGCAGAAAGTTGCTCAATATAATCTGTGATTCAGGAACCATTACTGTGAGCATTGCCAAAACAAACGCAACAATTCCATGCACACCGTCATTTTCTCCAAAAGCCTTTATTTTTTTTAGCACCCCATAGCTGACAGCAAAGACTAAAATAAAAACAAAAGACATCCCTAAAATGTTTCCCAAAGGGCCTGCATCAAATATTGTTGCCATTATGGCCTATTTCCTCCACGAGCTTCAGTCCCTAAGCTTTCTATAAAATTTCTCCATCCCCTCTGCCCACTTGAACTTCCGCGATTACTATCGCCGCCCATGACAAAGATTACAAATATCGCTGTGCCGATTAATAGCCAAACAATAGGCATGTTTCCTGGATCCATGCTTGCATACCAAACTCCCAATCCGGTTCCTCCACCAATCATTGGCGAAAAAATATCTGAAAATAATGCAAGTAATACTGCAATTATTGAAACAATAACAGCAATTCCCACAAACAAATTGCCTGGTGCCGAGCCTCCAGAGAATATACCCAGAAGCATTAAAAACATCAGGAATATGACTAAAAATATAGAGACATTAGGCAAAAATTTCTGAAGGATAAATATCAAGTAAGTGTTTTGCAAAAAGAATATTGATATAACCAAAGAAACAACTGCATTGATATTTTTGCTGTTAGTTCCAAATAGTTTAATCTTCTGCAATACTGCAAATACCAAAGTAAAAACAAGAATGAAGGGAAGTAATATGTCATACCCTCCAAGCTCATCAAAAGCACTAACCAATTGATAGAAATCCGTCATTTATTTTTTTCACTTCCACCGCCACTATTGCCGCTAAGGACTATCCACATAAAAATCCCAACAACAACAAGCAAGATAACAGTTGTCAATGCAGGGCCTCCAAGAGTCTGGTTGACCCAGTACATAAAATCTCCCCACAAATCCATTGCTCCCAAAACAATGGCAATTATCGCGATAACAATGCCTAATGCAAAGATTCCTTTTCCTTTAGTAAACTGTTGCCATACATTCAACTCTCCTTCGCCTAATGTTGCACCATAAACAATCATGAACGCAATTACCAATATTAGTATCAAAATTATCACAGGCAGAGCAGTTTGCAATATTCCGACAATCTGTGCAGTGGCGACAACAAAAAACCCTATCACGAATGCCACCATTGCATTAAGGTTTTTTCTTGTCTTGTTATCCTCAGTTCCAAAAACCTTTGTTTTCTCAAGAACGCCAAATATCACTGTAAAAACAAGCAGAAATGGAAGAACTACATCAAAGATTCCAAAAGACCTCATGAACTCAATTGCATCTACTAATGGCGAAGCCAATCAATCACCCTCTTTTGTTTAAAGAAAAGAATTTTTAATTCTCTCCCTCAACCACATTTCCACTTCCACTGGAAAGCTCCTCACCTTCAGCAGATTCATTATATTCTGGAATTGCAGTCTTGCTTATAATCATTATGTCACCAACAGACTTAACCAATCTATGTGGAACAATTACTCCCTTTGCCCCGCCAAGAACCTTGGATAACGTGGAGCTTCTT
>CAYIYF010000055.1:0-5173 GCA_964367575.1 Candidatus Woesearchaeota archaeon
GTGCTCTTCCGATCTATCCTTTATCCTAAGCTCTTTGGCATGTTTTTTATCCTTGATCTTGTTGGCTGCCTTTCCATACACAAATAAAGATTCGAAGTCAGCCATAACCCTATAATACTGCCTCAAGCCATGCACAAATGAAAACATCGGGCCGACAATGTTGCTGTAAATAGTGTAAATGAATGTTATCTCACCTAAAGTGAATTCTCCATTGAGAAAGCCAACTAAGGGGTAATAAAGGGCGAAAAAAGTTCCAATTCCGAGTATTAAATTTTGAACTGCTGAAAGCCAGGTGTAATACTCCCAATGAGTCATGAGAAGTTTTTTGGTCTTTTCTGCCACGTCTTTGAATCTTTTTTTTATTATGGCTTCTTTGCCAAAATATTTTATTGAGTCTATATTCGTCAAAACATCAGAGACATGCCCCTTCTCAAAATCATCCTGAACGTTTGCAGCAACATTAGCATTTTTCTGCATTGACTGAATTAATATGCTGATGCCAATAAACAATATTGCTGTCAAAAAAACTATGACTGCTGGAATCCAGCTTAGAGTGAGAAGTGCACCGGCAACAACTATTATTTCGAAAAAGAGCGGTGCAAAGTTGAATATTAGGATATCTGTCATGCCTTCAAGCGCCCTGCTTCCTCGTATAAGCCTTGAGATTAATGATCCTGTCCTGTGCGTTATATGGAAATTATGGTCTAAATGCACTATGTGATTGAAATAGTGCCTCTTAGCATCATAGACTATCTTTGAAACCAGCCTGTTCAACAAGTGATGGTCGACCCAATTTGCTATTGTTGCGATAACTGTTATTGAAAGGTACAATATCGCCATGCCAAACAATATTGAAGAAAATTCCTGCGTTGATAGATTTCCATTTAAGAACAATTCACCCTTGTCAATTATTTCCTTGAAGAAAAATTTAACTACAGTGTGGTTGGCCTCGACTACAAGCACCAAGAACAGCACTGCTATAAACAATAATTTATATCTCTTCAGGAAACCAAGGTAAACATTTAGGTTGTACCTAAAGTCTATTTTTTTTGTTTTTTGCGCCATGGGATAGATTTACAGGGCTTAATTAGCAATGCATAAAAGGGCATAAATTGGCTCTGCAGCTCAAAAGAATGAAACCTGATGAACTAAAAAACCAATAAAGGACCAATTATTTCCTCTTTTATGTTGCTATGCTATTAAGGCTTTATTTCCAATATTTATAAGCCTTTTTAAATAAGAATCAAGTTAATGACTTTAGCATCATTGTTGCATAAGCACCTTTTGGCAGATAGAATGTTAATTTTGCAGCCTTCTTGCCTTTGTTCAACTCATCTTCTTTAATGTTTATGCTTATTTCTTCTGGAAAAACAATAATGTCTCTTCTTCTTTCTTTAAAGAAAAGGTTGCCCATTTTTTTTATTTTTAATTCCTGCTGCGATATATTCTCCTTTTCCAGGACTTTATCTAAGATATCTTTTATTTCTTTGTCCTTTATTCTCGTCTTAGTGTCTATCATTGGGATTTCTTTGGACATAAGATCCTTCAATTGCTCTTCTGTTAGTTCATCATAAAGAAATAATTTTCCTGCCTTGTAATTTATCTCCCTGAGATTTTTCAAGGTGTTTTTCAATAACTGCACCACGCACTTATTCCATATGAAACTTTGGTATGACGAGACCATTAATTCCCTTTTCTGCCTGCTAATCAGCTTGAAAGCTGTTAAATAGCCTTTTTGGTTTTTTTCTAAGAGATGTATAATCTTTTTTTCTTCATCAATCCTTTCGAACTTATTTAGGAATTCACTGCATTTTTGCCATTTACCCCAGTTTTTGTGAATAAATTTGTGGGCTGTGTTTTTTTCTTCAGCTCTGTTGTTTGCTGATGCAAGGAATAATCTAAGGGCGTTTTCATAATCTCCCTTCATCAAGCGCTTTGCTACGAAACCGCCTGTAGAAAGGTCTTCGCCAAATCTTTGCGAATCAAAATAATTTGGAAATCCGAACTTTTTTATTTTATCAAGCCTTGACTTTATCTTTATTATTTCTTCATCTGTTAAATCCCTCAATGCCACTGTAAACTTATTCCCTTTCAAGTCACCGCTTTCTAGAGGCTTGTCATAAAAACCAACATGCTCCAAAGATATGCTTGGGAGATTGAAGTTTCCTTTTCTTCCACGATCAGTCTTAACAGCAAGATATTGAGTTGTGACTGCAATTTTATCTTTTATTCCTGCGTGCGAAATGAACCTTGGAGAAATCTTGAACCTTCTTGCTATTGTTTTTCTTGCAGCTATAAGATCCATGTTCTTCTTATGAAGCTTGTAAACAGAGAACTTCCCTTTTTTCTTCAGGTTTATTGATGAAATCTCATCTACAAGAAAATCTTCAGGAATCTGCTTTATTTTCATTTTTCAACGACCCTATGGTTTTTATGGTTCTTAGGCTCTCAAATTGCATTTTTTAGTATATGCACTTGTCTTATAAGCGTTTATGAACCAGAAAAAGAAACAATAAGCTTAAATATAAAACAATAACCTATAATCTTATGGAGGTGCATTGATGGCTAATAGAAGTTTCATATTGGCAGTAGTTCTTCTTGTTGGTATAGCTATATTGTTCAGCGGAATGGGAAGCAGCACCGGAAAGTATGTCAACTCTGGCAATGCCGGCAACAGCTTATGTGCTGAGCTGTATGATCGTTGCGTACAGTCTGCTTATGATGAGCGTACTAATTGCTTTAAAAAAGATCAAACATTCGTTTGCCAACAGAGGTTTGATAATTATATAGCAACAGTCTGCAAGAAAGAGCTAGTTGATTGTATAAGATAAAAATTATTATAAGAGAGGGGAGTTGATTTACTCCTCTTATTTCTATTTTAGATTTTTTTATTTGAATAGCATTCTCTGCATTTCATAAAAACCACCACATAGAAAAAAAGAAAATAGATACTTTTTAGACAAACTTATTCAAACCAATTCTTCAGTTTCTTTGGAATTCCTTTTAATGTCAAAAGAGCCAAAGGCGCTGCCCAGTTTGCCCATCTTTCAACAAAGTCCCAGATTGGCTCTCCTGAAATCGGACGTATCAATGCTGTTATGAACCCCCAAAATGTAGCCCACGCAAGAACAATGCGCAAAGGCATGATTAATGTTATAGCTGCAACTGCAATATCCATTGACCCTATCAATGGAAGCAATACCCTTGCCGTGCTTTCTCCAATACCGACTGCAGCGAAGTAAGGTATCCAGCCTGCTTTCACTTGCAGTGCAAACATTCCATGACCAAGAAAAGTTCCAAAAATTCCTATGCGCAAAATCCACTCTAAAGATGTCACCTTCTTTTTCATATTTAACTGATGTTTTTTATGCTTATTAACCTTTGCAGAAAAATTAACATTTGTTAATCTTAGAAATTAAAGAGCTCTACTCTAGATCTTGCTTTCAAGTCCTTTTATAACAACGGCACGCAATAATCTTGCTGCTTTTACTCTCGTGATATATTCAAAATTTCCAGACACTTTTTGCCTAGTCTCTAAAACTCTATAAGCTTGAGCAGATACTGCACATTCTCCAACGTGATAAATTTCCCTGACATTTGGCTCATAACAAACAGCTTCTTCCTCTATTGGACGTCCACACAAAGGATTCATGCATCTTAATACCATCTCTTCAGATGCCTCATTTCTATGAAACCATGTTGAAGGCTTGTGCCATATCATAAAGATCAATAAATATTTAGTGTTGATAAATTTTTTGGTTTATAAATCCGCAAACATTAAATAACAATACTTTCTAAATTTCTTATGGGTAAAATAAAAGTTCTTCCTGTTTATCCAGAGTTTCCACTGACTTTTTGGAGTTATAAAGGGGCTGTTGAGATTATCGGCAAGAAGGCCACAATGCCTCCAACTGGCCTAGCTACTGTATTGACAATGCTTCCTGAGGAGCATTTTAGTGTGCAACCTATTGTTGACATGAATGTTGAAGAATTAACTGATGAGCAAATAAAAGGCGCTGATATTCTTTTTACTTCTACAATGCTTATTCAAGAAAGTTCGCACAATAAGGTTGTTGAAATGGCTCATAGACTTGGCAAGAAAGTAGTTGCTGGCGGACCTTTTGTTACAACATATCCAGAAAAAACAGAAGCTGACTTTATTGTTGGAGGAGAAGCAGAATCAACTCTTCCTGTATTTTTAGAAGATTTTCTTGGTGGAGCCACAACTGGAATTTGGACAGAAGAGAATGTTGCTGCCAGGAGTGCTGCTCGTTTGACTGGAACTGGAAAAGTTGACGTTACTTATACACCTCTTCCAAGATGGGATTTATTGAACTTAGAAAATTATGCTTCAGCTGCAATCCAATACTCCCGTGGATGCCCTTTTAATTGCGATTTTTGCGATATTACAAAACTCTTTGGCAGAGAGCCAAGAACCAAAAAACCAGAACAAATGGTGAGAGAACTTGATGCAATACATAATAGGGGACATAAAGGCTCTGTTTTCATTGTTGATGATAACTTTATTGGCAACTTAAAAAACGTAAGGCAGTTACTTCCTGTTTTGAGGGAATGGCAGGAAAGAAATGGTTACCCCTATTCTCTTTTTACAGAGGCAAGCATGAACCTAGCTGCTGATGAAAATGCAGACATCTTAGAAGGCATGCATGACGCAGGTTTTGATTTTGTTTTTCTTGGAATTGAATCTATTGATAATGATGTCTTGAGAGGCATGAAAAAATCCCAGAATACTCGAATGTCTCAACTTGATGCTGTACGCAGAATACAAAATGCAGGATTAGAAGTTTCTGGAGGTTTTATTATTGGAAGCGATGGAGAAAATAAGAACGTATTTGATGGATTGTTTGATTTTATACAGGAAGCAGGGATTCCTGTTCCCATGCCGGGATTGCTTAATGTAATTAAAGGAACAGATCTTTACAAACGTCTTGAAGCAGAAGGAAGACTGCGACATGATTCTAATGGCAATAATGTTTATCAGAGCAGTTTTAATTTTGATCCGCAATTAGATGAACGGTTTTTGGTTGAAGGTTACAAGGATCTTGTTTCAAAATTGTATGATCCTAGAAATTATTATGCGAGATGCAGAACTTTGCAGGAAAATGTTGGGCCTAGCAAGTACAAAAGAGGATTTAAGATCGGAAGAGCGTCG
>CAYIYF010000056.1:0-5093 GCA_964367575.1 Candidatus Woesearchaeota archaeon
CATTAAAATATCATCATTGGGATTGAAAAATAGGGGTGCTATATATAATATAGGCTGTTCTTGTTGATAAGCCGGATTTACCACGAAATTTCCGAAAAGTTTATATACTTGCTAGTTTCTAATTAAGAAAATGGCAATTAGGGATACTAATCCCATCAAACCCAATTAACAAACCACACTCCATTACAAGTTAAGTGTTCTATCAATTGTCAGATGATGAAAATGTAATGGAGGAAAAGAAAATGGGAAATTTTCTAAAAAATAAATCCGGCAAGAGTGATTTAGTTATAATTGGAGGTTTTCTCCTCCTCGTTTGGCTTCTTGGCTCACAAAGTTCCACACCCCAAGCAGCAGGTGAGGGAGCTTCAGGAGGTGCTGCGCCAACAGGCAACACAGTAACTGTTGTAGGTGCTCCATGCACACAATCGACAACACTAACCGGAAGCTTGGTTAGGAGATACACAGAAGCCGCACAAACTGCGGAAAACGTGACAATTAGGCAGAATGGAGTTCTAAAAGCAACAGTTGCGCATGCAGGCACAACAACTGTCCAATCTGGTCCAAATGCGGATGATTTGGAATTATTTCCGGGGTTGGAATCAACAACATTCTACCCAAGGCACTTTAAGGGAAAATTGAACACATGCACAGCTGCTGCAACAACTGGCGACCCATCATTTGTTGAGGTTAATGATGAGACACCGGGTGGAGCAAAAATAAGCTATGTTGACGAGACCGGATTATCTTCAAAGTCTCCGAACAAGCTTGTGCAGATTGACACCGTACCGACAATAACCATTGTCAACGATGGACAAGCTGACCAAAACACTGGTGGGCAAGGACAAGGAACAGGTTTTAACCTAACAATAGGTTCAGGTGGTTCTGGTTCTGTAACTGTGAAATTTTCGCCGGGTGCAGAAGCAGGTTGGGGAATCCATGGTAGCATTTTAGCATGCCAGTTCCCAAGTGCAGTGTATGATGCATCAAATCCATTGACAGTAACAATGATTACTGGCGGAAGTGGAGTATTGCCTCTTGCTGACAAAGCCCCTTCAAACACAGTATTTCCTTTGATAGGAGCTAATAACACAGTAAAGGCATTCAGATTTCCGGGAATTGATGCAAAGAGAACAGGCGATGTAAGCTTCACATTGAAGTTGCTTGCCGACGGAAACCACAACCCGGGAGGCGGACTTGACCGAGTCAATTGCACAACTGCTGACGTAGGTATCTACCAGAAAAAGAGTGGAGAATACGTATTGGATGTGGAGAATAGGGACACAAACGTGGACCTTGCCGGAAAAAACACTGTATACGACTTTGAAGTAGGAGTAGCTTAAGGCTACTTCTTTTTTTCTCTTTTTTTTCAAATGAAAAATGACAACAACCTTGCAAAGGATAACTTCGGAGCCTTCTGTAATAATTATCATACTCATTTCATTAATCCTGTTCAAGACAACATTCGAGAAGGAGGCAGGCACTGAGATAGTCACAATCTATCTTACAATGATTGTTGCCGTCCTTGCAGTTTACTTATTGAGAAAAAATGGGACAATACGCTCAGAAATCGGTCAGGTATCTGGAAATAGTTGGCAGTCATTATTGTATGCCGGAGGCGCATTAGTTGGCTTTACTGCGCTGTACTCACTTGTCAACAACTTTTTAAGGCAGTCAGTCCTGCCAATAACAGTAACTCAAAATGAGTTAAGCCAAAGTGTTTTTCAGTCCGCATTCAATGGGATGGTAAAATTCAGCGCAGTTGACTTCAGCCAGCTAACAACAATCAAATATTACCTGTTCGGAATTTTGATACCGCTTATAGAAACAATGACCATCATTGCGATGATGGTATTTTTGCTGTGGCTGTTCAACATTCCGCTTGACATAAAAAATCCAAAATTTCACTCAGTTGTCATAATTATTGCAGGATTGTTTATGTTCTTTCACCTCAAGATAAGGGGCGTAAACAATAATATTGATTTGGCAATGACCTTCTTGTTTGGTTATGGCTCATTGCTTTTGGCAGCGCACCTTAAGGAGATGGAAGCTGCAAACGAGTTCCATGTCGGGACAAATTTATTGTCATTAATATACGGAAGATGATTGAACGGAGGCAAAAATGGAAATAAACCTTAGAGACTCAAAGACATATGGAATTGGAGTGGTAGGCGGAGCAGCAGTTTTGATAGTGGGCAATTATATATTGCCGGTGACTAGTTCGCTGCTTAAGTTTGACTTTATGTCAAAAGTCCTATTTTTAGGGCTAACACCTAACGCATTAGTCGCTTCAGGCGTTGGATTTTTAGCAGGAATGTGGCTGAACTCCAAGATATTCAAGTAAATGGTCTTTGTGTCAGTCAGGCAGGGGAATAGAGTAATGGCGATGTTACACTCCTTGTTGAAAAGAAAATTATTTAGGAGGGAAAAATGAAAAAAATAATCTCAATA
The DNA here is from genome assembly GCA_964367575.1 of Candidatus Woesearchaeota archaeon. GTDB lineage: Archaea > Nanobdellota > Nanobdellia > SCGC-AAA011-G17 > UBA489 > JABIKK01. The sequence goes on from CAYIYF010000056.1 coordinate 2,449, forward strand.
TTGTTGATGTTTCTGATGAGTTTGCTTCTTGCTAATTTTGCCAATGCAGCATTTAGCTGTAATGTATCTTCTCAGCAAAGCATTAATGAAGGCACAAACATTTCTATTGCAGTAAGCACTGGGATGGGTACAGCTTACTATGGCGAAATCTATATGTACAGCGCAGGTCAGACTCAAAATACTTCTACAACTACATTAATTGCAAACGTTACTAACAGCACATTATCAACACTTAATTTCACAATGCCTTCTTTTGATGCACTTATCTTGCAGGATGGCTCAGATTATACTGTAGGTGTAATAGTGTGGAATGGCACAGACACTACAAAAGGACAATCCGATGCCAATAGAACAGGATGCACTAATATTTCAAGCAGGACTCTTGACAGGACAAAACCAAGCGTTCCAACTTCCATAGTGTTTACAAATCCCCTGAAGGATACAAATACAATCACTGCAACAATTAACCGGTCTGCTGCAAACAGGTGCTTTGTAAGGTTTGGCGGTCCAAGCGTGGAAAGAAGAGCAATGACGTTAAGCGGCAGCACTTGCACATTCACAGTTGGTCAAAATAACCCTCCAAACAGCGATTATCAAGCTTATGTTGAAGCTGATGACAGAACAAATGCAACACTATCTGTCATACAATACATAACCATAAGGGCGGTACAAAGTGATGGCGGCGGATTGTTTGGTGGCACACTTGTAACAACCCAAGACCAAAATGGTCAGTCAGCATTGGGCGGAAGTTCAAATCCTTTTGCGCCAAAGAAAAATAATACTCAAACAATAATCATCATAGCGATTATTGTGTATTTTGTTTTTTTAAGAAAAAAATAAACTAATGGAGGAAAAGAAAATGACAGACTTTAAAAAGATAGCAATGACAGCTTTGGGAGTTACCGGAGTATCATACGGACTTGGGTGGCTCTACAACAAATTTTTCGCTGAAGGCATAGCAACACTGACTTTCTCAGCAATAAACGTGGATGTTGCAAGCCAGATTAAGGCAGGCATTGACACAAGCCTTGGCGGAAAACTGCTGGCATACCTTAAAGGAGTTATTCCGGCAGGTGGAACAATGAGCGCACTATTAACACTCTTTGTTGCAGCATTCATAATTGTATGGCTTGGCGGATTGGTCAGGGACAAAATTAATTACGGGAAAACAGACAATGCCAAATTTGGATTTGGAATGGCAATTGCAGCAGGTCTGGTTGGTCTCGTGACTGGCGCATTAAGCCCATCAATCGGCTACCTTGGCGCAGCTTTGGCTTTGTTGATTTACTACAGCGTAATAGCCTTAGTCTACACAGGGCTTCGGTCAACTGAGTTTGGCAAATTTTTACCAGCGCCTTGAGAGTATCTTAAGGTGCTTGGCACCTGTTCCAATGGAGGGAATAAATGGAAAAAACAAGAATACTCTCAATATGGCTAATTTTAAGTCTGCTAGTTTTACCTCTTGGATTTTCTTTTATTGGAACTACAACTATCACTTTTTCAAATCTTAATGGCGCTCCAATAAGCAGTGGCGAACTTATTACTACTGCTGGCAGTCCTTTCCCTTTTTATGTCAATGCAAATATTGCTGCAACCGCCAACAACAATGAATGCGCTGCAACTGGATGTATAATTGAGCTTGACCCAGTAAGTTATAACGGACAATCTATAAATTTTATTGATAAATATGGGAAAATTAATGGAAATTTATTATTTGCTACATTTAGTTTAAATCCCGCTTATGTCAGTGCCTGTGATTTAAATCCTTATTATGCAAGTGTAAAACAATCTTTGGCTGCCGGCAATGCTTATCAGGTTGGATTATCTCCAAAATCCCCCTTACAGGCTGGAAGCTGGCAATATAGAGTTAATGTTTTTAGCGGATGCGGTGGCAGTTTATTATTACAATCTCCCATTTTTTCTGTTCAAGTAAACCCTGCCACTCCAACTCAGGCTTGCGGTAACAATATAGTTGAAGGGACTGAAATTTGTGATGGAACAAGTTTAAGTGGTAAAACATGCTCCTCTATTGGAAGCTATACTGGCGGAACTTTAAGCTGTTCAAATTGCCAATTCAATACAAATTCATGCACAGGCTTAAATTGTGCGCAAGTTATTACTTATGCAAAAGACCCAAATTCAAATGAATGCAATCAATATCCAACTTCTTGTATTCCAACTGGATGGACTAAAGTGGATAGCTGCCCAACAGCTCCACAAGTCGTAACACCTACAGTTGATTTCAAGCTATATGACATGAAAAGAATAGTATTTGGTACAGATGATTACAAAAATGCCCCACTCTTGGTCAAAATTTTCAAAGTTGGTGAAGGCCCAAATACAGACACTTATTCTTTTTCTGTAAAAAATACAGGCAGCACAAGCGCCGGGCTTAAAGTTGAGGCATATTATGTTTCGGTATCTAACCCCTTTTACGCAAAGCAAGTCAGTTACATAAACGACATCGTTCCTCTGCAAAGCGTGATTATCGGGCAGTCCGGCATTGCTGAAGAGAAAGTTGTCACATGCAAGGGAGAAGCAGGCTCTGTAATGGGAATAAATGTTCTTGCGCCAAAAGAGGCAAAGACATTTTATTTCGCAATAGACAAGCCTACCAAAAGTGATATACACAGATCTGAAGAGCA
>CAYIYF010000057.1:0-5050 GCA_964367575.1 Candidatus Woesearchaeota archaeon
AGAGATTCACAAAGATGTTCTGACACAGAGTGATATTATCTTGAGCCATAAGCTAACAAGCAGCATGGATATGCAGGCATTAAACAGCATGATGCAGACTTATTTGACCAGCGATATTGCGAGCTACCTGAATAATCTGCCGAATGTAAAAGGAAGCGCCATTATCCTGGATGACAACAGTGAAAGGATATATCCAATGAGAATACATCCAAAAAGAAGCTGGCATGGGGGAGAAGCCCCTAGTGCGTTGAAGGTTAAGAAAGAGATTGAGTTTGATTTTTAGATGAAAAAAAGAACTATTCCAAGGAAGTTTGAACTCCATTTTGGAAAAGGAATGATTACTGAAGAAGCCGGTATTGCTTGCAAGTATCATGATCCTACGATTCAGCTTTTAGAATTTGATTCTGGAGAGAAGGCCTTGCGGTTTTGTGTTTATCATGGAAATCGCTTCAGCAGAGTTCCTTTGCTTGTTGATATAAAAGATATGGATCAATTAACAAATGCTATTCACAATTCAAAACAGATAAAGAAGTTTATTAAGCTTTAAGATCCAAACATATTCTGTAAACTCTCGGAGAATAATTTCCTGCCTTTATTATTTTTACTGATTTGAATTTCTTTTTGTATCTTTCTTTTATTTCATTGAATTCTTTTTCTTTTGCAAATGAGTATAGGTGAATTGTTCCTTTTTGTTTTAAATATTTTAACGCTAATGGAATGTAATTCTCTGCTGTCTTTGGGAGAGGCATTAAAATCCTGTCAAATTTCTTTTTTATTTTTGGAGTTATCTTTTTTACATTGCCTTGAAATAGGCTGACATTATCAGCCTTATTCAGTTTTATGTTTTCTTGCGCATATTTGTGCGCTATTTTGTTAAGTTCAACGCCATAAATTTCCTTTGCCTTTGAATTCTTGGATATTATTATTGGAAATGCTCCTACTCCAGAGAACATGACAAGGACAGACTCTCCTTTTTTTACTTGTTTTGCAATCCTTATTCGTTCAGTCCCTGTTCTTGTTGAGAAATAACACTTTTCTATATCAAGCTTGAATGTACAGCCAGACTCCTTATGCGTTGTTTCCCTGCGTTTTTCACCTGCTAGAATCGCTATTTTTGGTTTTCTCAGCCTTCCTGAATACTTTCCTGATTTCTTAGCAACAACTTTGATATTTTTATGAAGCTTCAATAAACATTCAGCTATTCTCTTTTCTTTTGATTTCAATTCTTCTGGGAAAAAATTGAAGATTGCAATGTCTCCAACTACATCAAAGGATTTTGGAACTAGAAAGGATTCTTTTTTTGTAATGATTCCAGAATTTACCAAAGATTCTTTTAATGTTGTCATTTTATATTGCAACAAATATCGCTCCAATAACCATCACACATGCAGCAAGAGTTCTTTGCTTTAGGTGTTTATCTTTAAATATTTCTCCACCAAAGAATGTCGATAACACTATGCTTCCTCTTTTTAATGCTGAAACCAATGCAATCTGTGCAACAGGAATTGAAACTGCGTACATTGTCAAAAATCTCCCTATAAATGCAATTACTGCCATCAAAAAAATGAGATAACCTGCTGATTTTAACCCATGTTTTATTCCTGCAAAACCATCATGATAAATTGTCAATAGAATAATAAAATTTATCGCCATGAACATATGAATGATAAAGAAGAATGTAACTGTTGTTATGTGGTTTGGATTTGAAGTGTTAAGCATAAATCTTTCAATTATATCCCCAACACTATAAAGAAATAATGCTATGAACATGAAATTGATGTATTTTGATTTTATCATTGCTTTTACTGGAGTATATATCTTTTTCAGTATTGACTCTCCTGGCTTCATCTCAAGGAAGTAAGACCCAACAAACACTAATGCCAGGCCTCCAAAATGCATTACAGTAAGATGCTCTTTAAGGAAGAAAAATGCCAATAAAGCAGTTATTACTGGCGAAAAGGCAAAGAGCGGAGATGATGAAGATATTTCAAGATGCCTTGTAGCCTTTGCAACCAAAAGGAATCCTATTGTGGCAAACAAGGAAACCAGGTATAATATTGCCCAGTAGTTCTTTGGAATATTGAAATCAACAAGAGGCAGCAAAGCCAGAGAGAATACTGCAATAACCAATGAGAGCGTTGCAGAGAATTCCATTGCATGCTCTCTAAACAATGCTTTTTTTGATACTATAGTGCCTAGAGCCGTGAATATTATAACAACGAACATCAAAGACTGCCAAGAAACCATCTTACATCCAGGAACCTAGACCTTTTTGGTCTGATTTTATTTTTGTTTTTGTTGTGCCTAACATTTTATTTATAACGTTCATCACTCTCTCTTCTGAGAATTCATTTTTGTCCACTAATATTTTTAGAACTTTTTTTGTATCTGGTGGCGTCCATTCTAGATTATAATTCTTTTTTACTTCCATGTTTTTGAACAAATCAAATATTTCTTTCCAGTCCTGGTCAACTAAAGGATATTTTTCAAATATTTTTTCTGGTGTCTTGAATTCTGTGACAATCTTTAAGGCTTTCTTTGGACCAATGCCATGAATGCCTTTGTGGTAATCTGTGCCTGTTAAAATGCCAAGTGCTATTAACTGGTCTTGGTTTATTTTCAATGTATTAAGCACTTGATCGAGCTCTATTAACTCAGGAAATACATTGACTGTTGCACCTGTGGATGTTTTTCTTTTCTGAGATAATGTAAGATTTGTGAGCATTCGCGGGCAACCGTGCAGAATTGTGTCAAAATCTGTGGATGATGCAGCCCAGACATCACCAACCTTGCAGAGATATGCTATTTGGGCGTCAGATTCAGAAGGAGCTTGAATGACTGGCATGCCAAGCGCCGCAATTAATTCTTTTGATTCTTCAGCCATGTCTCTTGTTAACCTGATGAATTGCTTGGAGTATTTTAACATCAACTCAAAATCGCCTTCTTCCCGTGCTGACTCATATTTTTCAGAAGCCTCTAGTTTTGCTTCGTGGCGATTTTCCTGCGTTGCAGTCTTGAGATGCGGCGGAGGACCATCTAAGATGTATGCAATCTTTATTCCCTGCGATAATAAGTTTGCTGAACGTGAAAGTATTCCCTGCAAGTGGCTTGTAATCCTGCCTTTGGAGTTCATTAAAGGAGTCCCATCAGGTTGGCGTATTGATGAAAGAAATTGGTAGGCTGCATTTGAGAAATCAACTGCTATCTTTTTGCCTTTCAAATCATCAAAAGAAAGCCTCTTTTTCTCGACAATATCAGAGAGTTTTACGCCCATACATCTTAAGTGGAAGGATAATTTATATAGGTTATTATGCAAATTCTTTTAAAATAAGCCAGATAAAGATTGATAAAAGTGGTGGTCAAGTTTACGAAGTTGGAGCATCCTGGAGGAGTTTATGTATACCGGGTGCATAACGAAAAGCTCAACAAGTTCTGCAATTTTGATCCTGAATTCATAAAGTTAAAGAAATACGTGTATTCAATGTTTGAGGAGTGCCCAAATGATTACTTTGGCAGCGGGCCTCGCGGAAGCTGCTTGAAGTTCAAAACAAACAACCATATTATTGAACTTAAGGGGCATCAAGTCTGCAATTTTGCAAAGAATGGGCTTGAAGTGAACAGCATGCGATTCAAGAATAATCACAGCAAGGTGCAGTTGTTCATGCTTGAAAATGACGATAACACTGTTGCTGTTGAAGTTCCTGTATGGATGCAGACTGATGAGATTCCTGGATACCAAAAGTTATTTGAAAGCGATGCACCTTTGACAGGACACATTGATGTACTTGGATTTGACAATGACAAAATATGGGTGTGGGACTACAAGCCTAATGCACATAAAGAGAAGTATGCTGACACACAAGTTTATTTTTATTCCATGATGCTAAGCAAAAGGACCGGGATTCCATTGGATAAGTTCATGTGCGGCTACTTTGATGCACAACGAGCTTATATTTTCAAGCCAGAACCATTTGAGAATAAAAAAATTTTTAATGCAAGCTTGGCAAGCTATTAACATTCCTTTGGAGCGATAACTGCTTTTGGTTTGTAACCTTTCTGCGCAAGATATTCTAAAGAATCAACATGTGTCTTGCTTCCTTCTTGATGTGCAAATTGAGGAACACCTGTCTGCCTGCCGTTTCCAAGATAAAGTAGAATATGTCTGTACAATGCAACATTCCCATGCTTGTCTGTTATTTTCGAACTGTCTTTATGAGGAAGGTTAACTCCAAGCGCCATGCCTGGAAGCATAATCTCTCTTTGAATCATATCTCTGACTTCATCAAAATCAGAAACAGCTGCAACAAGATTATCTTCATATATCCTGTCCCACGCATTAGTAATTGCATAATCCTTTCCAAATAATTCTTTTGCTGCTTTTCTTACGTATGCAGAACATTTTCCTGGTCTGAGACCCGTGAACATGTTAAATACCGGAACATCTATCAAACCACTTTCTAAATCCACAGAAATTTTTGTGTTTACTAGGTCCGGTATTCCGTTAGCAATAAGACTTCCTTTTCTAATCATTTTGTCACCATATAGTTATTATAATCTATATACTGTAGTATATAAATCTTTTGAAGCTGCTATTTTGTATTTTCAGAGCTATAAGGAAGGTTTATATTAATGCATGAGGATTTTAGAGGATGACTGAACTTGACTTTTATCCATTGAGTGTGGACTGTATAGATGACTTTTCTGCAGGAAGCAGAGGCATCATCAGGATGTTTGGAAGAACACCAAAGGGAGACAAAGTGTGTGTTTTTGACAGCAATTTCCTGCAATATTTCTGGGTTATTGCTGAGAAAAAAGAACTTGTCAGCAAACTTACGGAACGGATACTTGAAACAAAAGTGCAGGAAAACAAACGGCTTGCCCATGTGACTAGTGTAACTTATCATAAAAAGAATTTTTTGGGAAAAGAAGTAGATGCGCTGAAAGTTGAGGTCAACAATCCAAAAGATGCTTCATCAATACGAGATGAAATAAAAGAAATGGATGGCATTGTTGAATGTCTGGAACATGATGTTAATTTTGTCCAGAGATA
>CAYIYF010000058.1:0-4909 GCA_964367575.1 Candidatus Woesearchaeota archaeon
GAGGGGAACAAGCCAAAATTTTCTGCACTTGCAGTAGCTGGAAACTCAGATGGTTATGTTGGCATTGGAATAGGAGATGCGAGAGAAACTGTTCCAGCAAGAGAAAAAGCAACAAGGCAGGCAAAGCTCAATATCATAAAAATAAGGCGCGGATGCGGTTCTTGGGAGTCGGCAGTGCCTAATCCAACATCCATACCTTTCACAGTTGAAGGAAAGTGCGGTTCAGTCAAAGTAAAGCTTATACCAGCTCCACAGGGAACTGGGTTGGTTATTGAAAAAGAATGCCGAAAAATACTCTCAATGGCAGGAATAGAAGATGTATACTCCATGACAGCAGGCCACACAGGGACAAAGCTTAATCTTGTCACGGCATGCTTTGATGCACTAAAAAAATTGTCAGCTATGAAGATAAAAGATTGGCACAGGAAACAGTTGGGCATTGTGGAAGGTTCGAGGTTTTAGCATGGCAGAGAAATGCAGGATAGCAGTAATAAGAATCAAGGGCAAGCCTGGAATGAAAAAGGAAATTAAGGATACATTTGAAAAATTAAGGCTATACAACAAGAATACTTGCGTAATAATACAGAACACTCCTTCATACATCGGCATGCTTGACAAAATAAAGCACGCGTCAACTTGGGGCGAATTGGATGAAAAAGCCTGCGTTGAATTATTTGCAAAAAGGGCAAAGCTTCCAGGCAATAAGCGGCTCACTGACGAATATTTGAAAGAAAAATTGAAAACAGACATAAAGACATTCGCCAAAGAATTTATGGTATTCAAAAAAGAAATAAGCCAAGTTCCTGGAATGAAGAGTTTCTTTAAGCTGCAGCCTCCAAAGAAGGGCTTTGAAAGAAAAGGGATAAAAGTTCCTTTCTCTCAGGGCGGCGTTCTCGGATACAGAAAAGAAAAAATAAATGAGCTTCTGATGAGGATGATTTAGAATGACTGCAAAGCACAAAAGAAAATCAAGAAGGTATCGCGGAAGCAATACGCATGGATGCGGTTCGCACAAGAAAAGGCGCGGCTCTGGAAATCGCGGCGGTTTTGGAAATGCTGGTACAGGCAAGCGCGCCGACCAGAAAAAGTTTACAGTGCTGAAAAAATATGGCTCTTCTTATTTTGGAAAATTTGGATTCAAGAGAAAAAACACAGTAGAGATTCGTGCAGTGAACATAGGAGACCTTCCAGCAACACCAAAAATTAACATTAAAGACCTTGGGTATAACAAACTTCTTGGAAAAGGAATTCCTAAAGTAAATTATGACTTAATAGTTGATTTCTGCTCTAGAAAAGCAAGAGAAAAGATAGAAAAAAGTGGTGGCAAGGTGAAAGCAATTATTCCCATGCCTGAAGAAAAAATAAGTGATGTTCATGAAAATATTTGAAAAAATAGCAAACATATTTCCAGAGGTAAAGAGCCCTGAAGAAAAAAGGCTTCCCTTCAAGACCAAACTCAAATGGACTCTTCTTATATTAGTTGCTTTTTTTGTCCTCTCAGTCATCCCTCTTTATGGCCTTGGACAAAATGCTCTTGCACAATTTGAGTCATTATCAATTATTCTCGGGGCAAGTTTTGGTTCAATCATGTCTCTTGGTATCGGACCAATTGTTACAGCTTCAATAGTCCTTCAATTACTGACTGGTTCAGGCATACTAAAAATAGACACTACAACACATGAAGGAAAGGCACTTTTTCAAGGCTTGCAGAAGGTCATGACAATATTTTTTATTGTTTTTGAATCATTTATTTATGTGTTTCTTGGCGGTCTTGCACCTTCAGCAGATTTACTTGGGTCTTCAGGCTATTTAGCTGTGCAATTCCTTTTAGTTTTCCAACTTGTGCTAGGTGGTTTTATGGTTTTGTATATGGATCAAGTTATCAATAAATATGGCTTTGGCTCTGGAATATCTCTATTTATTGCAGCAGGAGTTTCAAGTTCAATTGTCGTCAGGGCTTTCTCGCCACTAAACAGCATTGGAAAATGGGCATTTGGCTCTGGCCAAGCTCCAATAGGACAATTTTGGGTATTCTTTGAATCATTGATAGGGAGAAATCCACTTGGCGCTTCTCTTGCATTGGCAACCATACTAGCAACAGTTCTTATATTCATATTTGCAGTTTATGCTCAAGCAATGAAAATAGAAATTCCACTTTCATTTGGCCGTGTTCGCGGCCATGGAATGAGGTGGCCATTAAGGTTTTTGTACACTTCAAATATCCCTGTAATCCTAACAGCAGCATTGCTTGCAAACATACAACTTTGGGCAAGATTGCTTGAAAGTTGGGGAAAGCCTTTCCTTGGAACATTTATTGGCAACACGCCTGCAACAGGCCTTGTCGCATGGATATTTCCTCCAAACATAATTCATGGCTTAATAACCAGCTCAGTTACAGGAGTTGATTTCACGCATGCAGTAGTTTATGTTCTGTTAATGATTGGTGGCGCTGTTTTGTTCTCTGTATTTTGGGTTCAAACATCTGGAATGGATGCAGCTTCGCAGGCTAAACAGATGATGGCTTCTGGGCTTCAAATTCCTGGATTCAGGCGCGATCCGAGGGTTTTGGAAACTATACTCAACAGATACATTCCATCATTGACTGTACTTGGTGCAATCGCGATAGGACTTCTTGCCGCATCAGCAGATTTGATGGGTGCTCTCGCAAATGGCACGGGCATACTTCTTGCAGTGATGATAATATACAAACTATATGAAGAGATAGCCCAACAGCACATGATGGACATGCACCCTGCATTAAGGAGGATGATGGAGTAAAAATGGCACTTGAAAATTTTTTTGATTGGTTATTCGGCCCTATTATTAAATTAGGATCTGGCTGGGCGGTAGTGATAATCTCTCTCTTGCTCACGCTTCTTATAAACTTAGTTTACAAATTAGTTACAGACCAGGAAAAAATGAAAGCTCTAAAAACAGAGCTGAAATCGCTGCAAAAAGAAATGAAAACTCTCAAAGACAACCCTGAAAAATTCATTGCACATCAAAAAAGAGCAATGGAAAAAAACCTCGAGTACATGAAACACAGCATGAAGCCAACATTGGTCACGTTCATACCTTTGATTCTAATCTTTGGATGGTTAAGATTACGTTTTGGAGACCTTGGAGACATAATAACATGGGGGTTTAATATCCCTCTTCTTGGGACTGGTTTGGGATGGCTCGGGACATATTTCTGGTCAGCAGTAATCTTTAGCACAGTGACAAGGAAGCTCTTTAAGATATACTAGAACTTAACTAAACCCATCCAAAACACTTTTAAAGCTGATTTTTGGATGATAAGAGATGACATTAAATTCGCATAGTTTTAGAAAATTGCCTAGAAAAATTCCTGGTGGGAGCTGGAAAATTGCAACAGAAAGAAAAAAATCCTCCATGCCTGTTTGTGCAATCACTGGAAAAATGCTTCATGGAGTTCCTAAAGCTCGTGGGACTGAAATGTCAAGGATTGAAAAATCAAAAAGACGCCCAGAAAGGCCTTATGGTGGAATGTTGAGCTCGCGAGAAACAAGATTGATGATGACAAAAAAAGCAAGAGAGGAGCTATAATGGAAATTGGGACTGTTTGTGTTAAGATAGCTGGACGCGATGCAGGCTTGAAAGCTGCAGTGATTGAGAAGCTTGATTCTAACTTTGTTCTTATTGATGGCCAGGTAAGAAGAAGAAAATGTAATTTGAAGCATCTAGAGCCTCTCAACAAAAAGATAGACATAAAGAATAAAGCATCACATGCAGATGTTGTTAAGGCTTTTAAAAAATTGAACATTGAAATAAGAGAAACAAAACCAAAGACAAAGAAATCTTCGCGACCAATAAGACTCAGAAACTCTTCTGCTAAAGAAAAAAATCAAGAGATCAAGCAAGAATCAAAGAAAGAAGATAAGAAAACTGTTAAAAAAACCATCAAGAAAAAAATAAAAAAATAAACATGACCGAAGATTTACAAAAAAAATATCTTGAGTACCAATTTCTCCAACGGGTAATTAATCAAATGCACCAAAAGAAGGCAATAATCCAAAATCAGATAAATGAATTTTCCGGCCTAATGGAGAACCTTGATAACATCAAGAAATCAAAAAAAGATTCCAGTATGTATGCTGCAATCGGCTCTGGTGTTTTTGTAAAAGCAGAGCTTAAAGAGACAAATAATGTTCTTGTTAACATAGGGTCTAATGTTGTAATTGAGAGATCAAATGAGGACTCGAAAAAACTAGTAGACAATCAACTGAAAGAACTAAGCAATCTTTCAAAAAAGATTGATAAAGAAATTGAGAGCAGTATTGAAAGAAGCAATGTTCTTGAAAAAGAGCTATCAGAATTAAACGATAAGAAAACAGAATAGCTATCCCTTTCTCATATTCACTCAAAACATATTTAAACATCTATTAAACAAAGTTTATTCATGGTCCCAGATTATGAAAGTTTATTAAAATTCTATGCAAGAAAGGATATCCAAGAGACGATACTTGCCCACTCAAAAGGCCGAGAAGTAGGGACAAGATATGGCTCTGGCAATTTCGGCAAACGCCCAGACATTCTTCAGTTTAACTCAGACATTTTCGAGCTAGCAAGACAGGGAGTGACATCATTTCATATCTCAGAGGAGCGCTGGTCAAACCCCCTTGAACTCCATACAGGCATGACAAAGAAAGAGCTAGATGAGCTAAGGGCCGGATGGGATTGCGTCCTTGACATAGACTCTTCTTATGTGGAATATTCGCAGATAACAGCATACTTACTGTGCGAAGCGATAAAATTCTATGGGATAAAATCTTACAGCATAAAATTTTCTGGCAGAAAAGGCTTTCATATAATCATCCCTTTTGAATCATTTCCAGAAGAGGTGGCTGGAACATCAATAAAAGACTTATTTCCAGAAGGCCCAAAGATG
>CAYIYF010000059.1:0-1957 GCA_964367575.1 Candidatus Woesearchaeota archaeon
AAGGCGCTTATTTTTTCTAAACCACCCAATTGTCTTTTTAAGCCCTTCTTGCAAGCTTGTTTTCGGCTTCCAATTCAATGCCTTTCTGATTTTTGATATGTCTGCCCTCCAACAAACATCTGTTTCAAAAGGCTCTTTCTTTTTTTTGCCGAATATAAGCCTGTTTTTTGAATTAACCATCTTATGAATCATCTTGGCAACTTCCTTGACAGAAATGTCATTTCCAGAGCCAACATTCAATACAAGCCCTTTTATAGAAGGATTCTCAATAGCTTTTATGTAAGCTTCAATCATATCTTCAATGAAGATAAAGTCCCTTTTTTGCTCTCCCCTTGTAAGCTCCACATCATTGCCTTTAATGCAATTTAATATGATATCAGGCACTAGCCTAAACCTCTCTTCATAATAGCCATAAACTGAAAATGGCCTTAATGTCACTATTGGCTTTTTGTGGACTCTTGCAAAATACTGGCAGAGCATTGTCGCTGCTGCCTTGGCAACCCCATAAGTCATATTTGGCTCAAGTAAATCTGACTCTTTCATAGGCTTATTTTTAATTCCGTATTCAGATGAAGTTCCAGTATTGATAAAACAAACATAAGGAATACCTAAAGTGGCTGTAAGTAAATTATGCGTGCCAATTATGTTTGTTTCCAGAATCTTTTTCTCATCTTTTTGTATTCTTGGATAAGTGCCGTAAGCAGCAAGGTTTAGAATATAGTCAGGCTTTATTTTTTTAATAACATTGCTTAATAGTTTTTTATTCAGAATGTCAACATTATGAACTTTAATCTTGCCTTTGATGTCTTGAAGTCTCCACATATTTGATGTGGTTCTAGCTATTATATTCACATTAAGATTTCTGGCTAGCAGTTCCCTTGTTAGATTTGCGCCTATGAATCCAGTAGCACCAGTAATAAATGCAGTTTTCATATAACCATTGCTAAAAAAGATAGTTTTTTAAGTAGTTTTTGGTTTTTCAAGGCAGAGGTAATTGCTTAATGACTCGCGTTTTTTGCGCCATTGATAAAAACCACAAAGACTACTCTGTTTTATACAAAGAAAATTTTGATGCGAGAAGAATTGACAAGCATGTGTTTTCCGCAAGAAGACTGCCTGACAAGGTGCATTATAGAATTGTGCGCTGCTCAAGATGCAACCTAGTCTATTCTAATCCAATTTTACCCCCTGAAAAAATTGAGCAGCTTTACAAAAAAAGCATGTTTCTTTATAAAGAGCAAGTCAATAATATAATTGCTACATACGACACTTACATCAAGAACGCCCTGCAGTTTGTAAAATCAAAAAACAATTTTTTGGAAATCGGATGCGGAAACGGCTTTTTGCTAAAAAAAGCTCAGGAGCACGGCTTTAAAAATGCTTATGGGGTTGAACCTTCCAGAGATGCTGTGCTAAAGGCAGATAAAAGATTTAGGAAGAATATTGTAAATAACATCTTCAAACCTGGTTTATTTAGAAAAAATTACTTTGACATGATTGCTTTTTTTCAAGTCCTAGACCATGTGATTGACCCAAATCAATTCTTAAGAGAATGCCACAAGATTTTAAAGCCTGGGGGGGTTGTCTTGGCAATTAACCATGATGTTGACTCATTTATATCGCATCTGTTTGGCGAGAGCTGCCCTATTTTCGACATAGAGCATGTATATCTGTTCAATAAGCATACTATCGATCTTATATTCAAAAAACACAATTTTAAAGTTTTAAGAATATTTAATGTTAAAAATACATTTGCCCTAAATTATTGTTTGTCTTACCTTCCTGCACCAAAATCATTAAAAAACTTCATACTTAATCTCACAGATCTCATCGGAATTTCAAATATGAAAGTAAGGTTCAAACCCGGGAACCTGGGCATAATTGCAAAAAAACAATAAGTCATCATGAAAAACAGCACCAAAATGGCAAAATACAGCTTCTGCGTCTTATTGCCTAC
>CAYIYF010000059.1:2057-4761 GCA_964367575.1 Candidatus Woesearchaeota archaeon
TCTTTCACAGACTGCCAAACCAGTTTCATACTCTTTTGGTAAGATTGCTTTATGGAGGAAGAGTAACTGATGTCAACTCAGGCATGAAATTAATGAAAATAGACAAATTTCTTGGCAAAATCAACGTTTCAGGCTCTGACTCAACAGTTCAGACAATTATAATTGCATTAAAAAACAGTTATAAGATAAAGGATGTCAGCATTCCATATCACGATAGGCATGGAGATACAAGCAGAGGCAAATCAAAAGTTCGCATCAGAGACGGCATTATAATAACCTTGAGGATACTAAGAGACAGGTTTGTTAAATAGAATTTCCTTGCAGAACAGCAATGTATTTCCTAAATTCAAAATAGTAATGAATTATATAAAAAACAACCATCCAAAGCAAAATAAGCACTGTTTTCAATTTCTTGTTCATATTATTTCAGCTCGTTAACCAATATGCCGTCATTGTTGTAGAGATTTTTTGTGTATTTTTTTAGGAATGCATCCATCATGCCCAAAATTCTTTCGCTGTAGCGATTTTCATAAGCAATTTGCCCTCTCCATTCAAACTCCGTATTAACAAGAACATGCGTTATTCCAATAGATTTTAACACATTATAATAATCATCTTCATTTCTTATTTTTGAATAATCAATATAATCTTGGAATAAGGGATCTGCCCAGATATAATCTCTGTCCAAGTAAAAGCCACGGGTGTCCCTGAAAAGCAATATTTTCGAGTCTTCAGGCAAATTTGCATTGATAAATTTGGAAGCCTTGTATATTGCGCCAGTATATTTTGACAGGAACTCATCATGGGTCTCAAATCCGAAGACAACAGGAAAGCCTTTTAAATTTGCCGCAGCCCATATTAAAAAGCTAAACCCAAATGTGAATAACAACAAAATCTTTAGAATTTTTGACACAAGCTTATTTTTGAATAACTCTACAATGACATAAGCTGAGATTATTGCTATTAGCGGCCATATGAAAATCACATACCTGAAAACATAAGACATGAAGAACCATATGGATATTGATGTTACTATCAACACAAAAAATATATTTATAATTTTATTTTTTTTAGGCAATATGAAATAAATCGGCAAAAATACTAAGAAATACGGACCAATACTCTCTTCGTAGTCAATATTGCCAATCGGTAGTCTGCTTCCAGTTTGTGTGTGTACGTCCCAAGGCAGCCTTAAAAAGTTGATTATGCTTGGCGTTCTTTTTAAGGTTAATTTTGACAGATATTGCTGATGTTCTTTGTCCCAATGTTTTCCATTAAAAAATTCATTAAAGACAGGCCAAACAGGATTGCCTGTAAAAAAATAGCTCTTCAAAAACCATGGCAAAAGTATAAGAAAAATGATTAAGCCGAAAATAAACAAGCTTAAGAAAACATCCTTAAAATTAACCTTTTTCTTAGCCCATCTAGAAATTAAGTGGTAGGCAAGCACAACAAAAATGCCTGCAACAGCTACTATACCAAAAACTTTTGAAGAAAGCCCAAATCCAGCAAATACAGCAGACAGCATTAAATGCTTTTTGCTATTTGAATTAAAGTATAAAAAAAGTGCGTAAAAAGCCAGAAAAATAAAGAATGTAAATTGCAAGTCAATATGTGATGTTCTTGAAAATCTGATTATCTTTGGCATGCTGTAAAAAATCAAAGGCGCAAGCAAAGCAATTTTGAGGTTAAAGAATTTTTTGCAAAAAATGAATATTGCCAATACAAATGCAGCGCCTAATGAAGTTCCAATAAGATTAGACAAAATGCCGCCATGCAGCAAAAGTCCCATAAGATAAATGGTATCAACTAAAGAAGGCAGATTTGAAAGAAATATATAAGGCACATAAATTATTTCATGAGCTCTTATATATATTTTTGGAACTGCCAAATGATAAGCTAAAATATCAAAATGCCATGGAGGTACAAAGCTCGCAATAAAATTAAGGACTACTAAAAGCAACAAGGAAAAAATTATTATAGTGTAAAAATTAAATCCTATTTTATATTTTTTTATGATTCTGTTTATATTTAAATTTTTTATTGATATGAATAATATTTGCGATATATCTTTTATATCCCTAAAAAACAGTATGAAAAGTGCAAATAAAAATGCCATTAATGCTGATTTGTACAAAAATCCTGCAATTCCAATAAAAAATGTGAAATAAGCCAAAACTGCCAATCCAAGCGGCAATGAAAATATAAAATTCTCCGCATATAAATCAAAATATATGCTAAATAGCTTTAGAATTCTTTGCCCTAATGCCAGCGCAATAAACATCAAAAATATAAAATATAGTAATTCTATCACTTAATTACCACCAAATTAAAAATCAGGCCTGCCTTACCCTTAATCTTTTTAATGCAATCCACATGCTCGTTGCCATATTCATCCCATGTTTCTGCACAAAAGGCCTTTTCCAGATATGGAACCCCACATAGCCTAAAAATCTTCCGAAATGCCTTCTTAAGAATAACTGCATTATCTTTTGCTGGCCGATTCTGTATGCTTTGACTCTTTCCTCTCTTGTGAATTCGTCAGTCTCAAAAACAGGCTCTTCCCCCCAATAATTAAGATTGTTTAGGTAATCTTCAGGCTGGTGCAAAAACTTTCCATTCTGCTTCACCCACTCAAACATCTCTGTACCAGGATAAGGTATCATATTGTAGAACCTAAGCTGGTCAACATCAAGCTCCTCAG
>CAYIYF010000060.1:0-4699 GCA_964367575.1 Candidatus Woesearchaeota archaeon
CAGAAATTGCACAAATGGAGTCTATTTCAGGAAAAAAACCATTCGTTAAATACTGGCTCCATACAGGAATCCTGGACATGGAAAAAGAAAAGATGTCTAATTCAATTGGAAACATTATCACCTTAAGAGAAGCCCTGAAAAAATGGGATAAAACTACAATAAGATTTCTTTTTGCATCATCACATTACAAGAGTAGACTGAATTTTTCTGAAGAACTCATGGACCAAGCAAAAAACAGTCTTCAAAGAATAAATGATTTCATAAGAAACTTGGATAAAAAAGATAACAAATTACTGCTAAACCACGTAAAGAAAGAATTTGAAAATTCAATGGATGATGACATAAATACTCCAAAAGCACTAGCAGTAATCTTTGATTTTATCAACAAATCAAACAAAGAAGATACTGGCGGAAAAGAAACATTAAAATTCTTCAAAGAAATTGATAAAATCTTCAAGATGCTTGTCTTCAAAGAGAGCATTCCAAAAAAAATTGTTATTCTTGCAGAAAAACGTGAAAAAGCACGTGCGAATAAGGACTGGTTAACAGCTGACAAGCTAAGAAAAGAGATGGAATCAAAAGGGTATGTTATAGAAGATAAAAAAGTGGGATATATTGTAAGGGCAAAATGTTAGATGTTTATTGTTTAGCATGATTGTTTTCGCCGGGTCTCTTTATCGCATAAGCTAAACCTTGCCGGCCACCACTAACGTCATAGCCAAAAACATAAGACTTAGGTATATTCATGAGCCAATTGGAGCTGAATGCTAAAACTCTTGCCGTTGTCTGATTCTCAGATTTGAAGTTCCATAAGGAGGTCTTATTTCTTTTTTGTTTATCAGCAATTTGTGCGATTTTTTCAGTTCCTTCTGCACCAACTAAAGCAACAAGATACGAATTATCTGCAATCTCCATTGGTGTCATTGATTCTGTCTTGAATCCTGGTCTAATAAATCTGACTCTTGGATCGCCTTTTTTTAGTCTTTCTTCTAAGTCATTTTTGTCCATAAAAATAAAGCCATTCCTTATTGCAGGCCTGTCTTCAATGTAAACGCCTTCACGAAGAACATCAAGCTCGCCTACAAATCCCCATATCCAGTTGTCTCTCATTTTATCTCTTATTTCTTGGCTGTATCTATCACCAGAATTGAGAGCTGCATACACTAACGATGTTATTTCTGCCATTGTTGGTTGGTGCAATCCCTCTTGCTCTATTGCTTGTGCAACATTAGCATAAGTATTTGGACCATACGCCAGATGCAAAAATGTTAATTTTCTGCCATTATGTGGAACAGTTAACTCGGCCATTGTCTCTTTTTCTTTTACTGTAATCAATTGTTTTTTCGCTAAGGCCATTTTGGAGATAGAAAAAATAAAGATATCCTTATAAATTTTGCTATTTATCTCTACTTAAAAGTAATTATTTTAAGAGGAAATAATATTTACAAGAAAGACTTATAAACCAATTTTCTACCACTCAACATCATGGTATCATTGTACAGGATAAAGCCATCTGAGTCAATAAAAAAGGCAGCTGAAGCCTTAAAAGATACTATTAATGCGCCAGAATGGACTAAATTCGTTAAGACTGGCCATGGAAAAATAACAGTCCCGCAGCAAAAAGAATGGTACCATATCAGAGCAGCCTCAATTCTAAGAAAAATTTACATGAAAGGCCCTATAGGAACTCAAAAATTAAGAAAAGCATACTCAACAAAAAAAAATCGTGGTCACGCCCCATCAATCACCACATTAGCATCTGGAAAAATAATAAGAACAGCAATACAACAATTGGAAAAAGCAGGATTCATTCAACAAGCAGTAAAAGGTGGACATAAAGGCCGCATAATAACACCGAAAGGAAAAAGTTTTCTTGATAAACTAGAGAAAAAATAAAATGGCTCGCGTAAAAAGTCCTGCAAAAAAACAGCGCCTGGCTAAAAGGCTAAAGCAAACTAGATGGGCTCCTTTCTGGACAGTCCCAAAAATTTATGGTGTTGGCCGCCGTGTTCATATGGGCCGTCACACAGCTGTAAAGCGTTCATGGAGGCGCGGCAAAGCTATTAAAGCATGAAAGGAAACGAAGCAGAATATGTAATCCCTCTCAGGAAAGAGGTGATGAAGGCACCTAAATATCAGAGAACTAAAAAGGCCATGATAGCCGTTCGTGAATTCTTGCAGCACCATACAAAATCAGATAATGTCTTCATAGGCAAGAACTTGAATCAAAAAATTCAGGAGCAGGGGCACAAAAATGTTTTGCCTAGAATAAAAGTTAAGGTAATAAAAGATGAGGAAAAATACAAAGCAGAGCTTGTCGGTTATCCAATAGAGCTGGACAAAGATAAAAAATCAAAAGAAGATACTAAAAATAAAAAGCCAGAAGTAAAAACAGAAAATCTTGACGCAAAAAAAGAAACTGATCAGCAAAAAGCAGAAGAGCTCATGAAAAAATCAAAAATCGCTAAGCCAAGCAGGGCAGTAAAAAAGCAAAAAGAAATAGCAAGAGAAACAGAGGCTAAAAAGCACGGCCAGGAAATTTTCAGAGCAGGCAATTATCCACAAGAAGTTAAAAAATAATTCTAAGTTATTTTATCCCAGAATATAAGATAGAGTAAAAATATTGCTAGCACCGTTATAAGTATTGTCATTAATGTTGGATATGCCAACGCCATTTTGTTCATTTTTTTGCCAAACATGATATTCTCCCTCTCTGTTCACTTATTTCTTTCTCAATACCATTAAATCTCTTTTCAATATGGATCGTACTTGCCATTTCATTTATATCTCTTTTGTTTTGTTCTGTTTGCTGATAAAGCCCGAAGAAAGCAGAAAAAGAAACCATTAACGCAACAACCAAGATAATAAATCCTGCATTCTTGGGTGTAATGACAATTCCCATCACTCCAAGTATAGCCAAAAAGAAACTTAAAAGAGCAGTTGTTTTCGATAACATATTTACTTTTTCTGTTTTTTCCATGCATTTTTTAGATAAGAAACCCTTTTAAATTTTGTTTGAAATAATTCGGATAATCTTCAAAAATAGGAGAGATTAAATGGAAAATGTGTTATTAAAAAAGCAGGGGATAACAAACCCCAAATTTGGTTGTGAGCCGGCAAAGCGACCTATTAAGCAATACATCGAATATGGTGTGGTCAACATCAATAAGCCATCTGGCCCGACATCGCACCAAGTTTCAGACCATGTAAAAAAGCTTCTGGGAATAGACAAAGCAGGTCATTCTGGGACTCTAGAGTAAGCAGAGAAATCCCAAAGTAACAGGCGTTCTTCCAGTTGTGTTAGCTAAAGCTACAAGAATAGTGCAAACCTTGCTTCCAGCAGGAAAAGAATATATTGCCTTGATGCGCTTACATCATCCTGTGGCAAAAGAGCAGATAATAAGTACCTTCAAAAAATTCACAGGAGAAATATCACAGCTTCCACCAGTTCGCTCAGCAGTAAAGCGGCAGTTTCGTCCAAGAAATATTTACTATATGAACATTCTTGAAACAAGAGACATGTTTATACTATTTCGAGTTGGATGTGAAGCAGGCACATATATAAGAAAATTAATTCATGACATGGGAAAAGACATGGGAAAAGGTGCAAATATGGTTCAACTTGTAAGAACAAAAGCAGGCCCTTTTACAGATGAAGGTTGGCACAGTCTTCAAGATTTAAAAGATGCATATGAGATATACAAAGAAAAAAATGACGAATCTCATTTAAGAAAGATTATAGAACCATGTGAAAACGCAGTTTCGCACCTGCCTAAAATATGGGTATTTGATACTGCAATAGGAAACCTATGCCATGGTGCTCAATTAGCCCCGCAGGGAATATCAAAATTAACAGATAACTTCGACAGAGGTGACAACGTTGCAGTGCTCAGTTTGAAAAACGAACTCGTTTGTCTTGGCAGAGCCATAATGTCTGCAAAAGATATCATGAATAACAAGAAAGGCATAGCAATCATCACGGAAAAAGTCTTTATGGAACGTGATGTCTATCCACGACAAAGACAATAACTATTTTTAAACTTCTTAAAGAGTAACCTATTGATTCATGAGCTGTTAAGTTAGCGTCACCTAGAAACATGACATCCTCCTCAGCCTAAAGGCTGAGGTTTCCCACAGATGAAGCGTGATGTATTTGTTGCTCGTTCACATAGTTCAAGGTTGTTGGCAAGTCACTGTAGCCAACACTTGTTCTGAATGTTCCTCTGCTCCACAAGTGTCCTTGTGGATAGCGTAATCGTGCTTTCGCATGATTACGAAAGAATAGGTAACTGCTTCTTCCTTTCAGCAGTTGTGTTGCTGTGCTTATACTCATTGTGTAAGGGATGCTCACAACCAGGTGAATGTGGTCTTCCATAACCTCAAGAGCATGAACTTTGATGTCATGCTCTTTTGCAGTCTTGCGAATGCAAGCTGCCGCAAGATTCTTATATTTGAACTTCCTAAACATATTGTAGCGGTATTTCGGGCACCATTGCATGTGCCAGAAATTGTCACCGACGGAATGATTATGATGTGAATAAATTGTTTTCATTTTGCCTCCAGACGAGGCAAAGCTCACACTACGCTAATTGTTTGATTGTGCATGGCGCGGCTTCGCTCGCCATGCTTTTTATTGTTCTAGAAATTCAAATAGGATGCGATTCATCTGGCTCACTCAAGTGAGCAGATTTCTCGCAAC
>CAYIYF010000061.1:0-4664 GCA_964367575.1 Candidatus Woesearchaeota archaeon
CCAGGGAATGGCTGATTTGCTGTCAATTAACAACATTCTTACAGAGACAGATGCACCATTCTTGACGCCATCTGGAGAAATTAGGAGCGAGCCAGTATTTATCAAAAATACTATAAAAAAGATTGCAGAGATAAAAAAGATGAATGCAGATGAAGTTGAAAAAAATATTTACTTAAATTACAAGAAAGTTTTTTCTTAATGCTGAAGTGATAAATCACATTACAAATGGAAAAATTATCAAACAGAAAGGTATTTAAGTAGAAGTATGCCTAAAAACTATAGGACATATAATAATTGTCCGATTATATTCGAACGCGAAGTAATAAAGAGGTGAAAAAAATATGGTTGCAAGAAGAAGACGCAGAACTGCTGCATCAACTACTAGAAAAACAACAAGACGTAGAAGAACAGTTGCTGCAAGCACAACTCGAAGAAGGAGAAGACGTTAATTTTCTCCCAAAACTTCAAATTAATTTTTTTATTTTTATTAAATTTCTACAATTATACCCTCATCGCCAGGGTTAATTAATTTTGTTTTCTTTATTTTGTCTTGCTTAAGAAAAGTTTCATGAAAATGCCCAGAAGCAAACAAATCTGGCTGCAGAATCTCAATAGAATCTCTAACACTTTTTGAACCCCTGTGACCCCATCCAGGAAGATTGTCTAGCTTTGTATTATATGGTGGTGCATGCGTGAAAAAGACAAATTTTCCATTTATCTTGTTTTTAGCATCCTTTGCCCATTTTTCAAGTCCTAAATCCCTTTCACTGAACCCATCCCCCCCATAACCAGCGAAAGTTACATCATCAATTGTCAATACTTTTTTGTGCATGAAAATTAGGTTTTTGCCGTCGCATAATCTTTCAACATCTTCTTGATCCTCATGGTTGCCATGGATAATGAGAACTTTTTTCTTTGCTTTTTTCAGCATCATCATAGAATTTTCCAATCCAGAGCTAAAAACGCTTAAGTCTCCGCAACAAACTAGGACATCACACTCCTTACTCTTTTCAAGTATCTTGCTGAATTTCTTCATCAAACCGTCAAGACTAGCCACATAATACCTAAAAGAATCTTCTTTGTCTGATGAAGAGTGCACATCTGTGAAAAATAGTATTTTCATCAGATTAAGTGCAAATTCAGATTTTTATACCTTGTTATGGGCTATCTGGTTTCAAGATAACCAGACATAAACCCATACTCGCCAGGGCTAATCTCATCATTCTCTTCCAGGCTCTCAATGTAACCCATATCGTAAAAGTCCTCATCAAAATCCTCCATTCTCAGTGCCCTCAATTTATCTCCTGCTATCCTTTCAATGCCCTCATGACTTAGGTCGATTTTCATTTCAACCACCTCCAAATTTTATTTTTAGAGAGAGTTCTTTTTAATAAGAAATTACTCCGAGGTTGGTGAATGCGATAAATGCCCTTATTAACTAAAAATCTTGCAATTTTTTCTCGTTCTCAGGACCACCATACCAGACTTTTGTGGTTCTTCCCCTTCCATAGTTCATGTCCTTTACAGTAATGAACTTGCTCTTGTCAAGGTTTTTCAGTTTTCTTTGGAATGTGCTGTAAGCCTGCTGTCCTCCAGATTTCATATACTCATCATACATGTCTTTTGCTGATATGCCCGAATTAGCCTTGATTACACTTAGTATAAACTCCTCTTCCTCGCCGAGTAAATTTGTGCTTTTCCGTTGGAATTCGTCAAGCCTTTCAATTGCCTTTTTAGCATCTTCTATGCTTATTTTTCTCTTGGATTTTCCTTCAGCTTCCTCACCTGCGATTATTAAAAAAAATAATCCAGACCTTATATCTCCAATCTCAAATGTCTTTTCTGCAATCATGCTGAAAGCCTCTTGGTCAAATACCCCATTAACAAAGGCATATTTTACCCTCTCCTGCAAGATATTCTTCAATTCATTAAAATTATACTGCTTAAATTCGACAATCTCAGCAAGCATCCTGCTTTTTACCCTTTCATCTAATTTGCTCAGCCAGTCCCTGTCATTAGTTATGCATATCACTGCCTTAGTAAAAAGCTCTTCGAATATTGTATAAAATATCTGCTGTTCTTCAATCTTATCTGCTTCATCAAAGACTATTACACATGGAGATTTATTAAGCAACTTTATAGCCTCCTTCATTAATTCATCGCTATTTCTTCCAGAAATGAACCTAAACCCGAGCTGACTGCACAGCTCAACAATGATCTTGTAGGGTGTATCCTTCTTCCAGCAATTGATGTACAAAGTCTTTATGCTTGGGTTATTTTCCTTTAATTCTTCAAGCAAATGCTTTGTAGCAACTGTCTTTCCGATTCCTGGAGAGCCAGTAATTATTATATTCTTTCCGCTTCTTTTATTAAATAAAGGTTTTAGGCAGTCTGCAATATACTGCTGCTCACTCTCCCTGTGCTTAACAACGGGAGGCATATAGTCTACGTCTAGGGCTATGCTATCAAGAAATAAGCTTTCATCACCCTTTAACATATCATCAAATAATCCCATAACTGCAGGAAAAGAGTATGCTCTTATTAAGATTACGCTCTGAAACTGAGAAATAACTAGGAATTTTGTTTTCCCTTGTGCCATCCAATATGCTCAGAAAGTCTCTGATTAATTGAAAAGGAGAACCCTATGTTAGCAAGAAGCATACCTATAACGAGGCTCTCAAAACCAAGGCTTCCTCCAAGAATCTTTCTTATGATCTCAAAAATAAGATAAAGCACGAAGAGTGCAAGTAAAACCCTAAAAGTCTTTTCCATAGATATCATTGGAGCACACTCACAACAAACCAAATAGCAAGGACAATTAACAGAAGAACCATAATAGCAGTAAGCCAATCAAATCCTTCCTTTTTCATGCCTTTAGTAATACATTCAAATTTATTAACATTTCGTCAGAATACCTACAAATCTTTCAAACCTCAACAACATTGCCATCCTTGTCAAGAGCAACTAATCTGAAACCAACACCAAGCTTCATCAATGCACTCATAAACGCCATGTGCTCCCAGCCATCGCCAGAAACAAAATTAACCCCTATCTCAAGTCCTTTTATTTTTTCCTGTAATTTTTTTAAAATTTCAGAGCTGAGTTCGTCGATGCTATTCTTGCCTTCAATTTTTATAAGCTCAACGCCCTCTTGCTGCTTGAAGTTTTGCACACCGAAATCATTTGTTAACAAGAAAACTTTTTCCCATTTCTCACCATTTATCCCATTGAGCAATCTATTGACATATCCCCATGTACCTTTTCCAGTGCTTAAAAAAGCTACTAGTTCTGTCATCTTTTATGTTTTATCAAGCCATCTTTTAAGGGTTTCTCTGCAAATACTTTCCGAACAATTTTCAGAAGCTGTATTAAATGAATTAAAATGCACGAAAGAAATGAAAGAGACTATTATAATCCTTCTTTTGCTTTTCACCACGGCTTGTTATCCTTCATCAACCTTAGAAGGCCCCTTCAACGCCACAAGAGCAATTGACGGAGATACTTTGGAATTAAGCACAAAAGAAAAGGTAAGGCTTTCAGGCATCGACACGCCGGAGAAGGATGAATGTTATTACAAAGAAGCAAAACAAAGATTAAGCGAACTTGTTGCAGGGAAGCAAGTCTATTTGGAAAGAGATTACACAAACAAAGACAAATATCATCGTCTCCTCAGATATGTCTATGTTGGCAACAACGAGGTAAATGTTATTCTTGTTGAAAAAGGCTATGCCAGGGTTTACGATAAATATGCATATGACACGAAGAAATATAAGAGATTAAAAGACATTGAAACTCTGGCAGTCCGCGAAGGCAGAGGCATTTGGTCTTGTTTGAATGAAAGCAATATTTAAATAAACCAACTCTCATTAATCTTAGCAAGAGGTGCATATATTGGTTAAAACCTACAATCTTCATATTAATGGAAAAAATGTGGCATCAAGTTCTCGAGAAACTTTTCCATCTTTAAATCCCTCAACAGGACAGGTCCTTGCCAGATTTGCATCTGGAACTAGAAATGATGTTGACAAGGCAGTTAAAGCTGCAATCCAAGCACAAAAGAAATGGTCTTCGATACCTGCACCACAGAGAGGGGAAATACTTCTTGAAGTTGCAAATTTATTAAAGAAGAACAAGAAGCGTCTTGCAATCCTGGAATCAATAGAAATGGGAAAAATATTACAAGAGGCACTCGGTGATGTGCAAGCAGCATTTGACATCTTTGAATACATGTCTGGTGAAGGTCGCAGATTGTTCGGTCACACAACGCCATCAGAACTTCCCCATAAAGTATGCTCAACAATAAGGCAACCATTAGGTGTTGCAGGTTTGATTACTCCATGGAACTTTCCAATTGCAATTCCTGCATGGAAAATAGCACCAGCCTTGATTTGCGGCAATGCAATCGTGTTCAAGCCTTCATCTGACACGCCAATATGCGCGTATGAACTTGTAAAAATCTGCGAGCAAGCAGGAGTTCCAAAAGGAGTTATTAACATAGTTACTGGTTCTGGAGATGAAGTTGGTGCAGCAATAATAAAGCACACAAAGATTCGAGGGATATCCTTTACTGGCTCTCGTGATGTGGGCGAGTTTGTCACAGCAAATGCAGGATTAAAAAAAGTAGGTTTGGAGCTTGGAGGAAAAAACCCCATTGTGATAATGGA
>CAYIYF010000062.1:0-4559 GCA_964367575.1 Candidatus Woesearchaeota archaeon
CAGAAATCTCAATATTTCCACTTGGTGATTTCAGCAATCCAGAAACAGAAGCTGCTGGGTAATTTCCAGTATTCTTAATGAAGATGTTTAATTTAACTTCATCGTTTTGATTAATTTGATTATCAGATTCATCTACAAATTCAACTCTGTCAAGCGATAATTTTGCTATTCTTTCCAGTTCCAAATACACTTTTTTTCCAGAATAAACTAACAAATATCTTTGACCATTGATTAACACATAAACTCTAGCTTCAATCAAAGTAACTTCTGTATTCTTAAAATTGACTTTCAGATTAATAGTTTTAGATTCTCCAGTCCCTAAAAATATTTTTTCATCTGCAAATTCTTCCAAAGAGGCAACTTCTATTATCATATCACCGCCAACTGTTCCTTCATTCTTAACAACAACGCTGACATCGTAAGTTTTTCCAGCAATCATTTTGTCAGGAAGGTTGAATCCTACGACATTTACATTTCTTGGATACCTTTCTATCTCTGGAAACCTTACTTCAAAAGAATTATAAGTTTCAACAATGGAAGTTTCATCAAATATTCCTGTATAGTTCAATACACCTTTTATGGTGTGGGTGCCTGGTGGAAATTGAGGCAAAGTTATTACTTTTGAAAAAGTTTGGTCAGCAGTTAAATCACCTAACTTGAATTTGTACTCCCTGTCTGCAATAGTCAATGTTAGATCAGCATTTTTCGCAGAAAAACTAACATCTCTGTTAATTATGCTAATATTGACTTTTACATTTTCATTAGGAAAATATATCTTATGGTCAATGTTTAATACAAAATCTAAGTTAACTTGAGCCCATACGGTAGGTACAAACATTACAAAAATTAAGATTAAAATTATTTTTTCCATTTCATCTCCTGATACTCAAATTTAATTCGTCTAAAATTTGCGTAAAGTC
The DNA here is from genome assembly GCA_964367575.1 of Candidatus Woesearchaeota archaeon. GTDB lineage: Archaea > Nanobdellota > Nanobdellia > SCGC-AAA011-G17 > UBA489 > JABIKK01. Next base: position 921 of record CAYIYF010000062.1, read on the forward strand.
TTTTGGAAGTTCGCTTTCAGTAGATTTGTTTTGAATTTCAAACTTTGAATATAAATCCGCATATTTGCTATTTGCAGTTCCGAGAGCATTAAACGAAGTATCTAAATCCCTATAAAGCAGATAATTTAGATAAACGAAAAAAAGTATAGATAAAACCAAGCCAAGATAAATGAATTTGAAAATAAGGCTCTCTTTATGCGTTGCCTGATAGTAAACATGCGCATTATTTGCAACTAACAAGCTATAGAATAAAATGTAAACCAATAAGATGTAGAATGATATTTTTCCATCAAATGAGGACAGATACCAGATTAGATACAAAAAAGTTGCCAGTTCTGCGGCTTTAAAGAGGTAAATAAATCTTCCTCTGCCTCTTAAAACTAACCTCATAATTGGATTTATTTCTACTTCATGCCCTAGATGTTTTACAACTTTTAGAGTTAGTGCTAAATCACCAAGCCAAAATATAATAAAAACTAATAAAACTAATAATATTAAATATAGCATAAATCAATCACCCACTTTTTTTCCGCATTGTGGGCAGAATTTCAGGCTTTTCTTTAGTTTATGACCGCACTCTGGGCATTTTAATTTTTTGAAGAAACCTAGTATTTTCTTTTCACTTTTTTCTTTGTGGTGTTTTTCATGTTTTGATTTTTTCTCCTCATGAGTTTCTTTTTCTTCTCCCTTTTTTTCGTGCTTCTTGTCTTTTTTTTCTTTCTTCTTTTTTCTCCATCTGTAGTACAAGAAGCCACCGCCTCCTGCTCCAGCTGCAGCAGCCCCTATGCCCGCAACCTTTTTCACTAATCCTAATTTTGCGGATTTAGCGTCATTTAATCCATTTGTTGCTTGTTTATTGGTTTCATCTATCGCTTTAAACGCAGCATCCAATTCCCTCACTAAATCAGATATGCCTGAAGCTGTTTTCACTTTGTCAATCTGTGTTTTAGCTTCTTCCAAAGATTTCTTGGCTTGACCTATATAATTTTGTGCAGTTACAATAAGCTCTGCAGTAGCTCCGTATGTAGATGATGCCGATGCAACTTCGCTTTCCGCATCAGCGACTTTTTGCTTGACAATTTCATAAGCTTTATCCAAAGCACTTTCAGAACTTAAAGACATTGTATGTGCGATTGTATCTAGCCTATTCCTTGCAGATGCAGCCTTATCCCTTGCCTGAATTCCCAAATTTGCAGCGTCTGTAAACTTTCCAGATGCTATGTTATTTTTTGCTTGAGATAATAAATCTTCAGCCGAATCTACATTTGTTTTTGATGTTGAGGCAACATTTTTAGTGTCTGCTAAGTTCACCCCATATTTTTCTGTACTTATAATCACATAATCCAACTTTGTTAAAATTTCATTCATTTGACTAATTTCAGTATTTGCGTTTGTAATTGATTTTCCTGCTTCTCCAGCTATCGTGACTTGCCTTGCCAACTCACCATACGCTTGTGTGGCTAATGATTCTGCCTCTTTGGCCAAACTTATCGCTGACTCAGATTTGCTTTTTGCCCCTTCAAAACTTTCTTTATTTGTCGCGGATTTAAACATAGAACTTGCTTCTTGATAGTAAGATGTTGCTGAATCTGTTTTAGTTCTAGCTGTTGCAATCTGACTTTTGGCTTGGGCTGTATCTAATCCAAGAACTGTTGCATTATATATCACGCCTTCACCAACCTGTATTCTTTGTTTCGCGGTGTCTATTGCAGAATTAGCGTCCGATATTTTGTTTTGGGCAACTGTTTTTAATCTATTCCATTCTTCAATTATAGAAGTTGCTTGGGCCTTTGCACTATCTGAATTTGACTTGGCAGTTGTTGCACTAGATTGTGTTTGTTGAGACTTTGAAATCGCTGTATCAAAGTTAGAACTTGCCAAATTCCAATTCTTTGAATTAATTGATGCAACACCTTGGTCATAAGCTGTTTGTGCAGAAGATAAGTAACTATTTGCGTTTTCGATAGCCGAGCTTACCGCATTCAATGACAGTTGAGCAGTTCCAATATCAGCACCTAGATTGCTTGCCTCTTTTACTTTACTCTGAGCAGTATTGAGGGCTGAGTTGGCTTCGCTTAACAGACTTTTTGCATTATTCAATTCCGAAGTCGCTGAACTTTGTTTTTGAATAGCAGCAGACTCTTCAGGAGAAGGACCATAAGCCATAGTTACCGCTCCGTCCCATGTTTCAGTTGGGTAACTGCAGAATCCACCAGAATAGGCACAACTTACTTTGACACTCACAGTTTGTGTGCTTGAACCAGAACTTGGGGCAGATACTATGAAAGTATAAGTTTTTGTCTGACCAGTTTCAACAGTGCCTAAAGAAGTCCAAACACCAGTTGCAGAAGTCCAGTATTGACAACCTACATTGCAAAAAGAATTACCATTTTTAAATTGACCATTTATAGTTTTTTGCTCAGAATGGTACAAAGAGAAACTACTTGGACTTACGCTTGCTAAATCTATAGCAGCAGCATAAACTATCCCCCCATATTGAACAAAAACAGAATGCAAATTATCAATGTAAAAAAATGTTTTTTCATTTTTTAACCCCCTTTCAATATAATTTCTTTTATGATTTCAGTATAATCTTGTTTTTGAATTTCGTTCGATGGCAAAATCAAAGAATTTACGTTCTCAATATATCTGTCATATTTTCTTCTGAAATCTTTAAAATATTCATTATACTGAATTAGAGATTTAAAACCCATAAACATAACTGTACTTTGTCCAGTAGATCCTTGACCATTGGCAAGAAATATGACATGCGGATCTTTTTCAAATTCTTCGAATGATTTTTTGGTGATGTCTTGTTTATCAAATGCGTTCCACTTGAACATCAAAACTAAGAAAACTTCTATGCCTACCTTGTCCAATTCTATAATTGGTACATATTCACTAATGAGCGTTTTCTCCATCTTTTTTCTTATCCTCGAGCAAGTTGCTTTGCTCATTCCTGTTTTTTTCGCTATTTCAGCATCTGACACATTTCCTCTTTCGAGGAGCATCTTAAGGAACTTTTTTTCATTTTCAGACAAATTTTCTATATTTTGTTTCATATTGTAGGTAAAAATTGATACTTATATTTAAATCTTTTGCTAAAATTGAAATTAAGTTTTATAACTAAACACATAAATGAAACAAAGTTACAATAATCGCTCAAATTTAACCACCCCCTATATGCTTGAATGAAACTTTGTTGCAATATTACAAACAATTCAGAAGTAATCTTACATTTCTCTTTATAATATTTTCTTTTTTGTTATTTTTTCACTTTTTAGCAGGCACAACCATAACCTTCTCAGTCTTAAATGACTTATAGATGCCTTCCAATATGTCCGTTCCAGCATATCCAGCCAATAAGCTCAGTCTGGGATCAAAATTGAATACTATGCCAGTAAACACACCTATAATCATGGCAATCGTTACTGTAATAGCCCAATAACTCCATAGTATCTTCCTTTTCAGAGCCAAAGCTTTCAGAAGCCCTACAACTCCTCTTGTCAAGCCGCCAACTCCGCCCAACAATCCTGCTAAAACTAACTCATTCATAATGATTCACCTCTTTCTTGAAAAATACTCCAGAAAAGGCTCGTCCACTTTTGGAGGCCTTCCTGCTTTGCCTTTCTTTGCAGA
>CAYIYF010000063.1:0-4555 GCA_964367575.1 Candidatus Woesearchaeota archaeon
CCATCTACATCAGCATGATAATATATGAACCAAGCACAAGTGCAGTAGATACTGTCAGAATCACAACGCATCCAAAGAGATTAGTTATTCCTTGAAATAGATATGGTGCAGTTGTTAGTTATTGTTTAACCAATTTATTATCAATGCTTTTGATTCTGTTAAATTCTTTATTAGTTCTGTACCATGTAAGTTTGTTTCGTATGGTTGTAGCTTGATTTTGCTTAGCGATCGTTCGAATAACATGTTAGAAGAGTTCCATGAGTATCCATCAAGGCCACCAACAATGATCAGCAAAGGTCTTTTATAATTTGCTATCGCTTCCGTGGTTGTTACACCCCTGTAATCAAGCCCTGGAGAGATTAGAACAATGCGCTGTATAGATTCCTCTTCTGTAGCATAGTTCAATGCCACATTTGCACCTAAAGAGGAGCCAATTATTGAAACTTCATTAATATTATTTTCTAAAAAATAGTTAAAAGCTGCCTTTGCGTCAAGCATCATCTTGTTATAATCTTTTGATGTCATTGACTCAAGATGTATTTCGCTTTCTCCATGGCCACGAAGGTCTAGGGCAAGGACATTATAACCTTCATTACGCAAATCATCTGCAATAAAATTCCATGAGTCCTTGTTTTGCTGATATCCATGAAGAAGTATAACACCTTTTTTTGTTTCTTCAGGATAGAGATTTGCTGATAAAAGAACTTTGTCTTCTGATTCAAAACTTATTTTTTCTTTTATTACTTTGCCGTATTGTTCTTCTTTAGCACATGAGAGTGATAGGATAAGTGTAAAGAATAATAATGCAAATATTAATGTCTTTTTCATTTTAATTATACACCAGTGATGCGTAAGCAAATATGCTGTTGTAGGACTGATGTGCTATTACGATGCTCTTATAGGACTCAATATCGCTAATAAATGTTGTTATCTTATATTCTTGTGTCCCACTAGATGATTTTAATGGTCCAAGCTCTATGTTGCCTGAATTCAGTTCATCCATAGTTGTCACAATGGCTTTTGAAGCGAGGTAAACTTTTAGATTTTCATTTAACTCAATATTGGATATTGCAAAAGAACTTGAGAAGATTATTTTATGGGTAGCATCTTCATATGCATATAATTCAACATTTCCTTGGGCGGTTCTTTGAACACTGGTAAAACTGGTTGTTGCTAGTTTAGTCGAGGCTGGAGGACAATCATTGTCAAGAGAGTAAACGCATCCAGAAGGGCAACAATTGTCATTATGTGTACATTGAACGATATTGGTGTGTATACATTCTGCAGTGCATAATGAGAAAGAGCCAAGAAGATTATCTAGCGTGCATGTGTTGTTATCATTGCATTGGGCTTGCGAGAAAGGGCAGTTACCATCGCATTCTTCACCAGATTCTGTGGCATTATTTCCACATAATGATGAGCAATCATTGTCTGTTATCAGAGTGCAGTTTGAAGGGCATAAACCATCATCAATGCCGCATGAAGGAACAGTATGAATACATTTTTTTGTTTGGTTTTCATCAATACAAGTGTCTATGGTCCCAATATTTCCATCTGAGCAATCTAAATCTGAGGTGCAGGAATAATTCAATTGGGTTAATTCAGATATGCAATCTGAGTCTGTTGTTTGATTACAAGAATTTGGACAGCAGCCATCAAGATCCAGGCATGATTCAATTTTTTCATTAAAACAAGCTCCTTCTGAACAGTAATCAGATGTACATGAATTTTCATCTGAACATTTCAAAGGAAGACACTGATGATCAAACAGGCTTTCACATGACGAACAAGACAAGCTTATGCAATAACTATCTTTGCATACTTCATCGAAGAGGCATTCTTCATCAATAGAGCATTCAAAATTCACAACGTTATCATCAGGCTGATTTTGAAGCGAGTTGCTTTGCGTTGTTTCTACTGAAGAACTGCTTTTAGCAGGATTTTCAGCAAGAAGAAATACTGTTGGAATTAATATGATGATAAGGGCAATTGTGATCCCAAGAAGCATTGTCATGCTGATATGCTTTTCAGGTTTTGAGGCAATGCTTAACGCATCATCAGAGTTCTTTATGTCATAACCTCTGGACAGAAGTATTTCTCTTGCTGCGTCTCTTGTAAAGCCTCTTTTCAGAAGTTCCCTTGCGTATCTTACTGCATCTTTACTTGTCATTTTTTCATAAGCTCAAGCAAGATGGCCTTTTGTATGAACATTCTATTTTTTGCCTGAGGAAAAACTATTGAATGCGGCCCATCTATGACTTCTGATGCTACTTCATGTTCTCTATTTGCAGGAAGGCAGTGCATGAAATATGCCTTCTTTTTGGCTAGGGAGAATATTTTATTTGTTACCCTATATTCTCTTAGATCTTTCTCGCGCCTTAATTTTTCTCCTTTAGGTATCCTGTATGACATCCAGGAATCTGTGTAAACTATATCGGCATCTTTTACTGCTTTTTCCGGACTATTTGTTATAACAAATGATCCTCCGTACTTTTTGCACAAGTAATTTGATTCAACAATAAATCTTTTTTGCGGAGAGTATTCATCTTTTACTGGGCAGGCTATTGCCAGCGTGTTTCCAGTAATAGAACATGCCTGCAGCAAAGAATATGTGACGTTGTTATTTGCATCACCAAGGTATGCAATTTTTATTTTATTTTTTCTCTTTAGATATTCCTTTATTGTCAGGAAATCTCCAAGTATCTGACATGGATGGCCGTCATTTGTCATCATGTTGATGACTGGAATTGATGCGTATTTTGCAAGCTTAAGAAGCTCTTCATGCGAGTAAATTCTTGCTGCTAGAATATCACAATACTGGCTGATTGTTCTTGCAACATCCTCAATAGTCTCCTTGCCAATACCCCAAGGGGAATGCTCTGCCTGGAAGTTTAAAGTCTCTCCATGCAGTTGTGTCATAGCCACTTCAAAAGATATTCTTGTTCTAAGAGAAGGAGCCTCAAACATTGTCAGAAGGGTTTTCTCGTAGAGCTTTTTTGAGTAGGCTTTTGGATTTCTCTTTATTTTTTCAGCCTTATCTATCAGATTCCAGAATTCCTTGGGTGTTAAATCTGCTATTGAGAGTAAGTCTTTCATTTTCTTCTCCTTTTTAACATTTATCGCACTTATCAGATAGCATGTTTTCCTTTATAAATATGTCTTGTTTTTAACTTAAAATGGTCAAGCATATAGCATCTGAAAGTTATACAATTACAAAAAAAGAATATTGCAAAAGGTGCCCTTCTATAAAAACTGAAATAAATTGGTATGATCTTCCCAGTAATAAATTAATACAACTTGACAATGGTTTTCAAAAAAAGATAATGAATAATTGGAAAAAATTGCCTTATGGTTTTAAGAAAAAGAAAGCTAAAATCATTGGTCTTACTTATGCTCAAATAAACTTGTTATCAAAATTAAAATCTAATTTTACTGTTGGTTCTCTAAAAAGATTGACCGATACAGAAAAAATTTCATATGATACTTTAAATAGCTATATAAGTGGCTTTGGTCGGCGCAGAGTCATTTACTCTCCAAAATTTCCATTTAGAATGTCATCTCATGAAGGAATTGGATTTCGATCTATAATAAATTCTGAAGGGCATATATCAAAACAAATAGGCCGAAGCGTGATGGTAAGAGTGCCAGAAAGGCAAATGCTTAAGGACGTCATAACATTTTCAAAAACTATTTTTGGAGATTTCTCTGTTGAAATAAAAAAGACAAAAGACAAGAACACTTACGAGGTTTTTTTACCTGGAGAAATAGGAGATATTTTGGTTATTTCTGGATTGACAAGGGGAAGAAAGAGTCTAAAAAACCCTTTTGTACCAATAGACGTTATGAATGGTTCCTTGGACAAAAAGAGAACATATCTTCAGTGGTCGTTTGCAGGTGAGATGGAATGTAGCAATAAAATTATAAAATTGACAAGGAACGTTAATGTTTCACATTTGTTGTCTGATGTCTACAAAAGAAACCTTAAATTTGGCGCAAACTTCAAAAATAACATGCCTGCAGATATTTTAAAAAATTTATCAAATCATCCACCATGGCTTCTCATTGGAGAGGCTCTTCTCTTAGAGGATTTTGGAATAAATCGCAAACCTTACTTGCGTTCATTATGGAAACATAAAAATGGAGAGGTAAGTGCTGCTTGGGCCATTACAATAACTAATAAAAAAGAAATGGGAATTCTGCTTCATCACATAGGTCTTCCATTGTTTGAAAAAAGAACAAAAGTTAAGCAAACTCTTTTGTCTTACGTTAGATAAACCCTCTTATTTTTAAGATATTCCTCAAAGCTTCTACAGCCTCTTTTCCTAGCTCGTAGCTGACATATACTATTGGTTTTCCTGACTTAATCAATCTATTCAGATTTGCAGGCGTTCCATCTATGATAATATCACATTTTACACTATTGATAGTCTTCTCTAATTCACTAATTTGCTTTTTGTTATACCCCATCGCAGGGAGCTCTTTGTTAAGATGAGGATATTTTTTGTAAACTTCTTTCATTGATCTAACTGCATTATTTTTTGGATCAACAAATTTT
>CAYIYF010000064.1:0-4424 GCA_964367575.1 Candidatus Woesearchaeota archaeon
AAAAATAAGTCAAAAACTTAAAGAAATTTTTAGCGATGTTATTACTAAAAATGAATTGAAAGACACAATAAACAGAAGCTTAATGGATCTGACTGAAAAAGAAAGAACTGTGATGTATTGCGCTTTGGTCTAGAGGATAATGATGCTCACACTCTTGAAGAAATTGGAAAGATTTTTGGAGTGACCAGGGAATGGATTAGGCAAATAGAACACAGAGCCTTGGAAAGACTAAGAGTTCCTATACAGAAGAAAATTTTAGAAGATTTTGTTTAAGTTATTTTTTCTTAGATCTTCTTTTGCTTGTTTTTTTAATAGTGAAGTCTGCTTCAACCATCTGCATTGAGCTTATTATCCCCTCAAGTTCTCTTATGCGCGCTTCATACTCCCTCATTTTTGATTCATAATCGCGATGCTTGTCTTTCACACGTGAAAAAGAATTCTTGGTGTTAATTTTATGATCCCTTACATTAGTCAAGAGTTCCTTAAAAGAGTCACTTCTTTCCAACAACCAATCACCAATTGCTATTTTTCAACACCTCTAATAAAAATCACCATCTTCTTTTAACTTTATGAGATTATTATTTATAAACGTTGTTGTTAATTTTAAAAATAAAACATTTAATCTTTGATTGAATAATCTAGTAAAATTTATGATTAAATGTTATAATATTTAATTAAAAAGTATCGTTCTATAATACATCTAAAACTTTTAAGAAAAGATTAAATATTGTCTAACGGGCTTTGAACTTTTTTTAATTGCTGTGTTGATACTTGAGTGTATCTCATTGTTGTTGAGATATCAGAATGCCCTAATAATGTCTGTATTACACGTATATCTGTGCCTGCTTCAAGTAAATGCGTAGCAAAAGAGCTGCGCAAAGCATGACAAAAAACTCTTTTTTTTATTTGCGCTCTCTTTGCAGATTCATTAACAATCTTTTGCGCCATTCTCTCTGTTATATGGCCTTCATGTGAAGGAAATATATATTCTGACTTTTCCTTTCTAGCATCAAGATATGCCTGCAAACTTTTGACAAAATCCTTTGAAAGGATAATATTCCTGTCTTTCTTTCCTTTTCCGGATTTTACCAAGCCCATGTGCTCATTAAAATCAAGGTCATTCACACGCATTTTTACTGCTTCTGAGACTCGTAAACCAGAGGAGTATAGGAGTTCGACCAATATCCGATGCTTTGGATTCGTCGTGGCCTTAATCAGCTGCTTTACTTCTTCTTTTGTCAGCACAGTCGGAAGCTTCTTTTCCATCTTAGGAGCCCTAACATCTAAGAAAATGTTCTTTTTGACAATATTCTGAAAGTAGAACTTTATCGAAGACAAAAGCAGATTTGCTGAGGAGGGTTTTTGTTTCTTGTCTGAAATTATGTGCGCCAGGTAAAGCTTCAGGTCTTTCTCTGTTACGGATTTAGCCGGCTTTTTTATGAATTCAAAGAATAACCTGTTATGGCGCAAGTAATTCTTTATTGTTGCCTGCGAGTAACCGCGTATCTTCAATTCAGTTTCAAGGTCTTCTAAGATAGTTTTCACCTACAAAGTTCGTATAAAATAAGCAAGTGTTTCTTAAAAAGGTTTATATAACTAAAAATAAACAATAAATTATGAAAGATCTGACCCAAAGGAAGGATTTGATTGCTGTTGCCCTAGTTTTGTTAATAGTTCTGCTTGTACAGGGGGCTATGCACTCTGGAAAGATGACTGGTGCTGTTGCTGGAATCCCATTGGAAAGGGGATCCTGCTTTGAAGAAGAGTATAAAACATGTGGGGGATTATGTTTTGAGAAATCTCAGGATGCCGATCTTGCTGGCAAACTCCCTTCTGACTGGCTTGAATCCTGTCTAAATAACTGTGAGAAGAAGGTTGCAAAGAAGTGCCCTTAATTGCACGAGAGGGTCTAACAACCACTTAACTCGGCTCTAAACATTCGTGCTATGTGTATTAGACGAATTCATTGAGTATAGCCTTTTTCCATTAGTTTTATCGATATCTCCTCTTTCCATTCTGGTTTGTGGTACATTGCGTGGTGATTTGGGCAAAGGCCAACTAAATTAGACAAATTATTATTTCCATGCTCACCATCTAAATGGTGCAAATCTACGGCCTTGCTAAACCCGCATAAAACACACTTTTGAGTTATTTTTTGATGTATTTCTAATGAAATGTTGTGATATTTTCTGATATTGTACTCTTTAACCCTGTCGTAATGAAACAGCCTATTGTAGCAGGAATTACAATAACCGCTAGACTGATGAGGTCTTTCTCTTTGGCATCTCACACAGATTATCTTTTTTGGCGACCATTTGAACTTACGGTAACACTTATAGCACATTTCTTTTCCATGATATTCTTTTTCTTGCTGACAACCTTGACAGACAATTATCCTTCTTTTTCTTTTCATCCATCTTAGCAAGAGATGGTCTATAAAACATTTTTGGGTGAAGGTAGGAAATATGAGAACTAATCAGAATGATGAGCATAATAATTAAACATAAAACCTGCAACCAAAAATATCAACCAAAGCCATATCAATTGCTCCTTTTCCTTCATATAGATATTGAAGAAAAGAACTGTCAGCCCGCCAGTCATACCCAAGTAAAGTTTATGCAGTGTATCCCATACCCAACGTGCCATTCCGCAGACAATTCACTATAGTTTTTAAATATGACTTTTTCAGCTTGAGGGTTTAATCGATAAATTCGGCCCTCTTTTGGATATTATAGCAAATATTCAAGATTCTAGAAATGCTTAAAACATTTAGTTTTTTATGCCCTTGTTTAGAAAAATATTAAAGCAGGCTGTATTTATTTAATTATGCGCAAAACACTTCTTGATTATGTTGACCGACGCGGAAACCTCTTGAGAGTAGCTTATTTTGAGGAAAAAAGCAGGCTTGAAATTGCACTATACATTGGCCAGAGAAGATGTGTCGGATATAACCTTAATAGAACTTTAACAGAAGGCAAGATAATTCTTTTAGAAAACGACCTTGGAGAGAGCAAAAGAGAGCTTCTTCCAGTTGCAGAGCTGGAAAATTTCCTGGAAAATGCCGTGCGGAGCCTTATTCCCGAGTATTTAGATGGCAAAAGCTCCTTACGTTAAAATGGCTTTTCTAGTCTAAAACCACAGTTTTTGCAGTATAAAACACTATATTTACCATCTGAGAATTTATGCTCTCCCTGGTGGAGTTTTGACTGACATTTGGGGCATTTTTCTGGATTTTTCATCGAAAAATAGATGCTAGCAAAGCTTAAAAGTTTTTGGCTTTCATAATACATTGGTTGTTACTATTAAGTGAATACAATAGAAACATTTAAAAATGTTTAATCGCCCTATTAACTATGGTACTGCCACATGGAATGCTAGATAAAATAGATAAAACAAAAATTACTCTTGATGAGTTATGCTGCAATTGCTCTGTTCATTGCACTCTTGTTGCACAAACTCTTGAAAGAGCTGCAACCGAAAATTCTTATTTGCTAGAAGAAAATAGAATTATGGAGCGCAAACTATCTCATAAAGAGAAAAAGAGACATAGATCAAAAACAAATGAAACACGAACAAACTTATTTGGAGCATGGAATTACGCAAAGAAACATTTTGATGGTTATGTTAAGTTTGATTTTCTTTTTACTTTGGGCAATATGATTGAACCTAAAAAGAATATCGGTGGTTTTAGAAGAACACAAGCTCTTTGGGGGAGAGATATGATAATGACTTCTCCTGATAAAATTGAACGAGATCTTGGAATTGCTTTGAGAAGAATAAATCAATCCGATATACATCCTGTTGAACGAGCCGTACTTTATCATTTGCATATTGCAAGAGTTCAGCCATTTAATGATGGAAACAAAAGAGTTGGGAGATTAGTTCAAAATGCTTTGTTAGAGCATGAAGGTTATGGGGCAACGATAATTCCTGTATCCGAACGTGATACTTACATGAAAGGGATTGTAGATGCTGTGAAAGGATATAGAGAAAGAGAAGCGGAAGGCGAAATGTTTGATGCATGGAGAATACCGCTTGTTGCAAGTAAAGGAGAGCTTGATTTTTTAAATTATTTGGCTCAAAAAGTAAGTGACACTCTTGATTTAAGATTATCTAAAGTTGATGCATTTCCAGGGTATGAAATTACTTTAAATCATCGAATAGTTGTGCCATCGAATGTTCTTAGTGCGGCAAGAAGGCTTAATACTGTTTTCAGAAGCAGAGGAGATTTAGGACAAGTAAGAGTGATTGATCATAAAAAAGGTATAATTGGGGTTTATGGAAACATAGAAGAGAACACTATCCACAGAAGCCTGGATAAAATTCAGATGTTTAAGGGGAATTATCACCTAAAAAGAGTACAATAAATTTATTTTGCCTTGGCTATCGGTATGCAAGAGAAAAATCTCAGAAAAATGTCAAAA
>CAYIYF010000065.1:0-4404 GCA_964367575.1 Candidatus Woesearchaeota archaeon
GCTCTTCCGATCTTGTTGACGCGCCAGCCTATAGAAGGTCGTGCAAAGGGTGGAGGTCTACGTTTGGGAGAAATGGAAAAAGACTGTTTTGTTGCTCACGGCGCATCATTGCTGTTAAAAGAAAGGTTTGATTCTGACAAGACAATAATTCCAATATGTGAATCATGCGGACTAATTGCAGTTGACGATATTTTCAGGAAAAAAAGATTCTGCCACAGATGCGGTGGAAATGTTGAGATTAACAACATTGAGCTTTCGTATGCCTTCAAGTTGCTTATAGACGAAATAAGGTCAATGGGCATCCTTCCAAGTATGCACACAAAAAACAAATACTAAAATGACAGAAAAAATATACAAGAAAATAGATAAGATAACATTCGGAATGCAGAGTCCGGAGTTCATTGAACAGACATCTGCAGCAAAGATAGTTACTGCTGAGCTCTACGAAAAAGAAGGCTACCCTGTTGACGGCGGGTTGATGGATGTTCACCTTGGTGTCATAGATCCTGGTCTAAGATGCAAGACTTGCGGCGGAAAATTGAAAGAATGCATGGGTCATTTCGGGCACATAGAATTGGCACGTCCAGTAATCCACATTAATTATGCAACAACAATTTACAATATTTTAAGAAGCACTTGCGATGAATGCAATAAGATTCTTGCTGATGAAAAAAAATTAGAGCATTATAGGGAACTGATGAGAAAAGCGCAGGCAAAAGATGATTCAGACAGAATGCGTGCAATAACAAAGGATCTTCTCTCAAAGTCAAGGCTGATAAAAAAATGCCCGCACTGCAAGGCAAAAAAAACAGGCCTGAAAATAGAAAAGCCAACAACATACGTCCAGGGAGAAAGGAGAATAACTCCAATAGAAGCTCGTGCAAGACTTGAAAAAATAAATGATGATGACTCTTTATTGCTTGGTTGCAATCCAAAAACATCTAGGCCAGAATGGATGGTCTTTAAGGTTCTGCCAATACCTCCAGTTACAGTAAGGCCGTCAATTACACTTGAAACTGGTGAACGTTCAGAGGACGATTTAACCCACAAGCTTGGTGACATTGTAAGAATCAACCAGCGCTTATTCGAGAACATAAATGCAGGTGCCCCTGAAATGATTATCGAAGATCTTTGGGATCTTCTCCAATACCACATAACAACATACATAGATAACACAGTCTCAAGTGTTCCTCCAGCACGTCACAGGTCTGGTCAAGAGCTTAAGACTTTAACAGAAAGAATCAAGAGCAAAGAAGGAAGATTCCGTCATAACCTTGCAGGCAAGCGTGTGAACTATGCTGCCCGTACAGTTATCAGCCCAGATCCTTGCATTGGTTTCAACGAAGTTGGGATACCGCAAAGCGTTGCAGTTGAACTAACAATTCCTGAAAGAGTCACTGAATGGAACAAAGAGTGGCTTATCAAGAAAATAAAGAATGGGCCAAAAAAATATCCAGGAGCAAACTACGTTATCTGGCCTGATGGAAAGAAAAAGAAAATCACAGAAGAGACAATGGAGCAGATACTTGAAGAGCTCAAGCAAGGATTTACAGTTGAGCGTCATTTGATCAACGGAGACCAGGCTCTATTCAATAGGCAGCCAAGCCTTCACAGAATGAGTTTAATGTGCCATAAGATAAAAGTTCTTCCTGGAAAATCATTCAGAATGAACCCGTCAGTTTGCAACCCCTATAACGCTGACTTTGACGGTGATGAAATGAACCTGCATATCCCTCAAACAGAAGAAGCGCGTGCTGAAGCAGAAATCCTTATGGAAGTTGAGACTCAGATAATAACTCCGAAGAATGGCTACAACATAATAGGCTGCGTTGAGGACTCAATAACTGGATGTTACATACTCACAAGTTCAAAAGAAGTATCTAAATCAGAAGCAATTAATTTATTGACATCAATTGGTCTGGACAGAATAAAATTTTCAAAAGAAAAGATAACAGGAGCAGAAGTCTTCAGCACATTGCTCCCTAATGATTTCAATTTCATAAAGAAGGACAAAGATGGCAAAACAGTAGTCAAGATAAAAAATGGCATACTCGAACATGGAATTATAGACAAAAACACAATAGGAGAGAATAATGGAGAGCTTATAAGAGAGTTTTACAGGAAATATGGGCAGGATAAAACAATCAGCCTTCTCGCACACATATTCCAGCTAGGAATAAAAGTTTTGTTGAACAAAGGGTTCACAACAGGTGTTGCAGATACTGACGTTCCTGAAGAAGTTAGGAAAAAAGTCTCTGCCATGATAAAGCGCGCATACGATAAGGTAGAAGAGTACATCCAAGAGTACAAGCATGGAAAAATTGATTTGCTTCCAGGTAAAACAACACTTGAAACATTGGAAATAAGGGCTATGGAAGTTCTTAACAAGACAAGAACAGAAGTTGGAGATTTTGTAAAAGATTTTGCAGGCGAGAATAACCCCACCATTGTCATGTCATCAGTGAAATCAGGTGCAAAGGGGAACATACTAAATTACACTCAAATGACCGGTTGCATAGGCCAGCAGGCGCTTGGCGGCAAGAGAATCAACAGGGGCTACAGAAAAAGAACCCTTTCATCTTTCACTGAAAACGATTTAGGCCCAGAAGCTCGCGGCTTTGTAAAAAATGCATTCAAAAAAGGAATCACTCCGACAGAATTCTTCTTCCATGCAATGACAGGAAGAGACTCACTTATGGACACTGCACTCAGAACTCCAAAATCAGGTTACCTTTATAGAAGGCTTGCCAATGCCTTGCAGGATCTTAAAGTTGAATATGACCACACAGTCAGAAATGCTTCAAAGGAAATAGTGCAGTTTAAGTACGGCGAGGATTCAATTGATGTTTCAAAATCAGAAGGCGGAACAATCAGTGTGATAAACGCCATTCACAGCGTGCTAGGAGAAAAAGCATAAAATGGAAGAGCTCTACAAAGAATACGAAAGCAAGTTACCAGGAAAGATAATTGAAGATCTAAAAAAAGAGGTAGAAAAGAGAGGTCTAAATAAAAGTCAAACGCAAAAAGTTTTTGATTACTTAGTTGAGCAATATGATTCAACAAAAATAAATCCTGGTGAAGCAATTGGTATTATAACAGCAGAGTCTTTTGGTGAACCAGGCACACAGATGACGCTCAATGTATTCCACTTTGCAGGTGTAGCTGAGGTTTCAGTTACTCAAGGTCTACCACGTTTAATAGAAATATTGGACGCAAGAAAAGCAATAAAGACTCCTTCCATGGAAATAAGAATAAAAAAAGAGTACAGCAGGGAAACAGAAGAAGTTAGAAGAATAGCTGCTCTGATAAAAGAAACATCCCTTCATGAGATATGTGATGAGTTCAATATCAATCTTACAAAAATGCATCTGGATGTGAAATTAAACAAGGGTAAAATGCGCGAGATAAAAGTAAAAATAGAAGAGATATTAGAGAGGCTGAATGAATCGCACAAGAACATAAAAGCAAAAGAAACAGAAGAAGGATTCAGTGTAAAGCTTGAAGAAGTAGAAAACGAGCTTATGGAAATATACAAGCTGAAGGAAAAACTCAAAGAAACATACATCAAAGGGATAAAAGGCATTGCTCACGTTCTTCCGGTAAGGGATGGAAATGAGTTTATGATTATAACTGCTGGTTCAAATCTCGCAGATGTAATAAAAATTCCTGAAGTTGACAGCACAAAAACAACAACAAACGATATTCATGAAGTAGCCAAAGTCCTTGGAATAGAAGCTGCTAGGCAGACAATAATCAATGAAGCTGAAAAAGTTATAGAGGACCAAGGGCTTGATGTCGATATTAGGCATATCCTTTGTGTGGCAGACACAATGTGCAGAACAGGTTCTGTTAAAGGTATAACACGTTCTGGAATAACTGGTGAAAAAAAATCAGTCCTTGCAAGAGCTTCATTCGAAACGCCAATACATCACCTTGTCAATGCCTCTTTAGTTGGAGAAAAGGATGAGCTTAATTCAGTAATAGAAAATGTAATGCTCAACCAGCCAGTTCCTCTTGGTACCGGACTTCCAGATCTTGTTGCAAAAATGAGCTCTGCCGCAGGAATTAAAAAGCCAGCAGCAGAGAGTAATGAAGAGGTTAAAAATGAGCCTTGAAGAATTAAGAAGCGCAATGAAAACAAAAAAGCTTGTTTTTGGGGCAAACAAAACAATAAAAAACTTAAAGGCTGCAAAAACAAAGACAGTATTCCTTGCTAGCAACTGCAGCAAAGATATAGAAGACAACATAATCCATTACGCCAAAATGTCTGATGCCAAAATTATAAAATTGGACAAAGCAAGGTCAGAAATTTCAGTTTTCTGCAAAAAAAATTTTCCAGTGAGTGTAATAAGCTGCTAACATGAAGATAAGACAAAAGCTGGATATGAAACTCATTGGCTACCT
>CAYIYF010000066.1:0-4375 GCA_964367575.1 Candidatus Woesearchaeota archaeon
GGTTTCTAATTAATTTTTTTAAAGAGGGCTGCAATAAAATTATCCCTAAATCAATAACAGAAGTAAAGCACCTCATTAAAAAAAACAATATTGTTATTCTTGGCGGCTTAAGGTATCATGAAAAAAACACATCAGATGGCGCAGCCGCTTCCTTGGCAAAAGCCTATAAAACAGAATTCATAAACATGACAAACATAAAAGGCCTCTATGATAAAAACCCAAAAATTAAAGGAGCAAGATTCATTCCGAAAATTACTTTTTTAGATTTTAGTAAATTAATGAGCAAAGTAAACTACAAGCCAGGCCAGCATCACGTTCTTGATCAAAATGCCTCAGATATAATAAAAAAGTACAAAGTCACAACTTATATAATTGGTTCAGACTTGAAAAATCTGGAAAACGTTTTGAAAAATAAAAGATTTATTGGGACTATTATCTTTGAAAAGGAAAAACTTCTCTAAGTTCTGGAGATAAAATGACTTTTTCATCAATTGATGCCTTTCTGTTTTGTGTTATGACCATTCTGCAGCCATATTTAAATTCCTCTTGCATACTCATGCCTCGATCACTGATGCCATAAATAAATCCGTGCCAATCCGCATCTTCGCTTTCAAAATTTTGGCCATTTATCTCAGCATATCCAATGCGTGTACCTTTATATGATCTTTCCCTTAAATTTCGTGTGCAGAATACGTCATCATCATAGGTAACATAAAGCATAGCGCCATTAATAGCACTAATCATTTCCTTTATCTTTCTAGGTCTCATAAAAAACTTTTAGCATTATGATTTATAAATTTTACTAGCTTTGTTTTTCTGATGAGAATAATAGTAACAGGAACTCCAGGAGCAGGAAAAACAATGATAGCCAAAGCTCTTGCAAAAAAATACAAATTGGAATATGTTGACTTATCAAAGCTGATCAAAGAAAAAAAGTTATATGAAAAATATGATAAGAAATTAAAAACTTACATTGTAGACATCAAAAAAATAAAACAAATTCTCATAAAAATAGCTAAAGAGGATAATATCATAATAGACTCTCATTTAAGCCATTATTTAAGCAGAAAATATGTTGATTTATGCATAGTTGCAAAATGTGATTTGCCAATGCTAAAAAAACGCCTGGAAAAAAGAAAATATCCAAAACTAAAAATCAGGGAAAATTTGGATTCTGAAATATTTGATGTCTGTTTAGTTGAAGCAAAAGAGCAAAAGCATAAAATAAAAATAATAGATACAACAAAAATGCCACCCAACTTACCGATCTTAACCATAAGAAAGAAAAAGGCTAAATATAGCAGAACTATATAAAAACATGACAAAATTACCGAGAAATCCAACGAGAGAGGTAAAAATAGGCTCTTTAGCAATTGGAGGAGAAAATCCAATTTCTATTCAAAGCATGTGTTCAACAAGAACACAAAATATTGCGACAACAATTGCTCAAATTAAAGACCTTGAGAAAGCAGGCGCAGGAATTATTAGATTAGCCATTGACAGCATGAAAGATGTTCAGGCCATCATGCGAATTGCTGAACAAACCTCTGCAAATCTTTGTGTTGATCTTCAGGAAAACTATCGCCTTGCAGAAGATGTCGCACCATATATACAAAAAATACGATATAATCCAGGACATTTATACCATCATGAAAGAGATAAGCCATGGCAGGATAAAGTAAAATTTCTTGCAGATGTTGCAGCTAAAAATGACTGTGCGATTAGGGTTGGTGTTAATTGCGGATCTGTGGACCCTGATAAGCTGATGAATTATAATAATTCAGATACTGTGTCCCCTATGGTTAATAGCGCTTATGAGCATTGCGAACTTTTGGATTCTTTGGGCTTTACAAGATATTGTGTTTCTTTGAAAGATTCTGACCCAATAAAAGTTATAGAATTAAACAGGCTTTTTGCAAGGCAATTTCAGCATGTTCCCTTACACTTGGGAGTCACTGAGGCCGGAATGTTGCCAGATGGAGCAATAAAGACACGAATAGCTTTTGAACAGTTAATAAGCCAGGGAATTGGAGATACTATCAGAGTTTCTCTTACGGTTCCCAATCACAGGAAGGCAGAAGAAATAAAAGAAGGCAAGAGGATTTTGGAGGATATAATAAATGGCAGAGTGAGAAGCGTTGTAAACTATAACTCGGGAAAGCTTAATATTATTAGCTGTCCTAGTTGCTCTCGTGTTGAAAATGAAGCATTTATTAACCTAGCTGAACAAGTAAAAGACTTGACAAGATATGCAGAGAATTATGGAGTCACTATTGCTATCATGGGATGCCGAGTTAATGGACCAGGAGAAACAGACCAGGCTGACTTAGGGCTTTGGTGCGGATCACACTATGTTAATTTAAAACATGGAACAGAGATGATCGGCTCCTTTACATATGATGCAGTATTAATCGAATTAAAACGCGAACTGGACAAATTAATATCAGAGGGAAATTATAAATCATGATCGATATAATAAATTTTACAGTTGATAAGATACCAGGATTTTCAAAGTTTTATAGCTTCAAAGATTTTAATATCAAGATAGGCTCAGATGATAAAGTTAATAGAAAAATAGTGGAAGATAAAAATACGGATATTTTCTTAAGCCCAGAAAAAACAAGAGCAAAAGACTTCATGCATTACAGGGATTCTGGATTAAATCAAGTATTATGCGGCTTAGCAAAAAAGAACAATATAGCAATAGGATTTAATTTCAATGATGTTCTTCATTCACAAAACAGGCCATTATTAATGGGAAAGATGATGCAAAACATAAGGCTTTGCAGGAAATACAAGGTAAAAATGATAATAATCTCAGGAGCACAAAATCCCCATGAATTAAGGTTTCCTCAGGAATTAACAAGTTTTGGAATATGCTTAGGAATGACTCCAGGAGAAGCAAAAAAAGCATTAAATCTTAAAAAAGAAAACCATTAAATAATTCTAAATTCTTTTCAAAATAAACAAGTGGTGAATATGCATAAGACATATAGGATAATTACAACATTATTAATAGCAATAATCACATTAAGCTTCTTTATCCAGGTAAACAGCCCTACAGGATTCACAATTCAGGAAACAGAGCAGGCAGAAGTATCTCCAGAAGTTGAAGAAGCATTAGAATCACAAGAAGAAGTTAAGGTTATAGTAGCATTGGAAGATGAGCAAGGAAAATATTTCTTTCAAAATGACCAGGATGCAGATATAGAAGAGATAAAAAGCAAGCTTGAAGAAGATGAGTTTAAAGAAGGAAATAATCTAGAAGAAATTGACGCATTTTCAGGGGAAATAACAAAAGAGGCATTGGAAAAATTAAAGGATGAGCCGACAGTAAAGGCAATAGAATTAGACAGGACATTTTCCCTATCATTAACAGAATCCTTGTCAATAATAAATGCAACAATAATGCACAATAAAGTTCTAACAAATAATATAACGGGAAAAAATACTGCCGTATGCGTCTTAGATACTGGAATAGACTACACTCATTCAGAATTATCTGATAATTATCTAACAGGCTATGATTATGTAAATAATGACAATAATCCAATGGATGACCATGGGCATGGAACTCACGTATCAGGCATTGTAGAAGGATCTGCCCCCGAAGCAAAATTAATCCATATAAAAGTGCTTAATAATCTAGGGAATGGATTTGAATCAAACATAATCGCAGGAATAAATTGGTGCGTCAGCAATAAAACCGCATATAATATTACAGCAATAACCATGAGCCTAGGCGCAGGATTATATCAAAACTACTGCGATTCATCATTTGTCTCTTTCACGTCTGCAGTAAATAATGCAATTTCAAATAATCTTCTTGTTGTTGCAAGCTCTGGAAATGATGGAAGTACAACAAGCATTTCAAGTCCAGCGTGCATACAGAATGTGACGGCTGTTGGAGCAACAGATAAATCTGATGCAATAGCAAGTTACAGCAATAGAAATTCATTATTGGATTTGTTGGCTCCAGGTTCAAGTATAGTCTCCACGGCATTAGGGGGAGGAACAACTTCAATGACAGGAACAAGCATGGCAGCCCCTCATGCTGCAGGTTCATTCTCTTTGGCTCAGCAGTTTCAGTATGAGCAAAGTTCGCAACATGCTTCTCCATCTTCCATAGAATCTGCTTTCAAAAACAATGGCAAGATAATAAGCTCATGGACAAGGATAGACGTTGATAATGCCATAGGCTCCTCAGACAATGCTGCTCCATTATTAGCAATTTATCAGCCTAAAAACATAACTTATTTAGAAAGAGTAAATTTGAGCATTAACTATACAGCTGTTGATTTATTCTTGGAAAGTGTTTGGTATAATTTGAATAACGTAGAAAATATTAGCATTGTAGGAAATAGCTCAATAATGC
>CAYIYF010000067.1:0-4294 GCA_964367575.1 Candidatus Woesearchaeota archaeon
GCCGCCTAAAACTGCCTGCCAATCGTTCTTAGTGAAAAACATGCGTGTTGGCTCTCCTGTTGTGCCTCCTGTGCCGCGATGGAAATGAACTTTATGCATGTTATTCATTATCTTCAGCGGCAGCAAGTCATAAGGAGATGATAGGCTCCTTATGTCTGTTTTTTGGACCATTGGAATTTTTTCAATGCAGTCCTGCATGGAATACAAATCATTTTCTGAAACATCTTTGTACAATCTTGCATAAAATTGAACATGCTCTTTGTTAAAAATAAATTGTTTCTTAAGCAACCCAAAGATTATTCTATCTCTCTCTTGTGAACTCATGAAATCCCATCTTTCATTATCAAAATCGATTATTTGATTCCCATTAACAATGAACTGCTGAACAAGCCTTGCAAATACTTTTTTCACCCCATTTGACATGTTTCACCTCATACTAACAGCTCATCATATAATATCAATGAAGTAACTGTTTCTCCATGGACCTGGGCGGAGTTTGTTTTTGTACTTCCTATTTCTGAAAAATTATACATGCCGATGAATGGCAATGAGAACTTTTTCTTCACATTTTGTATTGAATTTGCTTCTCCCTTGCATAGCAGCCTTCTTGTGGAACAATTGCAAAATAATGCCACTGCTTTTTTTCCGTTTTTTGCCCTGCTTACTACTTCTTCCATTGTCTTCAAGTGTTTTTTTGTATCATACTTGAGAATGTTCATTATTGTATTTTTATGCAATTTTAGTGTAGAATGAAAACTTTTATTATCTGCATTTGGCAATGCTTCCTTTATGTAGGCGCTGCCATCAAGGGCTATTAATCCAAATGGCCTCATTAAACTGTACTTAAATGGGTCTTTCAAATAGTTTGCTTTTGGCACTTTTACTAAACGGCAATATTCCTCTATGGCTTCTTTTCCGTTTATCTGCATAATTTCATAACCACTATCATCTAACTTAGTTACTGCTGCAAAATCATTTGTTGTTGTGTAACCGTGAAGTACATTATTCTCAAAGTATAGATTAGACAATACAAAGGCAACAATTCCTGAATTTGTGTATACTTTTCCATTTGCAAATTGATAGTTTTTTCCTTCGCTCTTGTATAAATAATCCTCAAAATCAGATCCTGCTCCTGCTCCAAATATCGGAATATGCGGACCTGCTGCTTCTAATAATCCATTAACAAATTCGATTTCTCCACCAGCCATAGGTTTTTTATTGATAAATTGAGCTCCGCTAACGAAGGCGAGCATGAAATATGGCGGAGTTCTAACAATATTTTCATATTTTTGTTTTTTTGTTCTGGTAAATTGGATATACGCATCCATGTATCTTTCGCCTTTGACATTCATCATTGCCTGCTTAGTTGCTTTTATTGCTGCTGCTTTTGGGTTTCTCCTGTAATTTTCTGCCACCCCTATGCCGAAATGAAGGTATTTTGAATTTAAAGCTAAGATAGAGACTACTGCGTTCTTGTTGTATTTGTGAGAGTTAGTAAATTGTTTGTCAGCTGATAAGCCAATCCAGTTTTTTCCAATGACTTTATTTATTCCGTCTGCTATTCTTTTTTGATTTGCTTTTGCGTTTGTGAATACAATTGAAAAACTTGGCTTTGTTCCTATCTGATTAATTGCTTCTGTGGCGGCTTCTATGCCTGCCTTGTAAGAATCTTTATTTGCTGATTGACCAATTCCAGTAGATATGTATTTTCCTTTCATTTTTTCCCCCTTTTTCCAACATTAAACTCACAGAATAAAGCTCCTGTTGCTGAGCATTTTTTTTCTTCGACATCTATGTCCTGAGCAAAAAAGTATGAGAACATCCCGGCAAGTATGCCTGATATAAGAATACATTGCGGCTCTTTTGCATGAACGCTTGCAGATGGAGATCCCCTAATCACTACAACTGCCTGTTTTTGCTTGTTTTTTAGATCAGCTAACTCTAAAGGACCAAGACCAAAGGTTTCATAGATATTTTTTATGTTGTTTAGCATGCTTTCCTGTGACGCTCCCAATTTGCTTCCTAAATATTTCATATTTTCAAGACTCTTCTCTTTGCTAACTGTGTAAATTTCTTCTTTACTGCTTTGTATGCTGAACAAGAGGTCAGAAGGCAACATCACATGTCTTTTTCCTAGCACCTCTATTTTTCCGTCGATCATTGAAAATTGCCTTGCAAAAAGCAATTTTTTCAAAAATCCTGAAATCATTAGTTAAATGAACTGTTTTTATGTGGTTTTAAATGTTTTTGTATTTTTCTTAATATGTTGAGATAAAAAGCCACAAATTTTCTTAACATATTTAGAAATCAAATTTTCTTTTTTGGCTGGTTTCTCTTTTTCAATATCTTCTTCATTTTCCTGGATTCTTTTTGGAAACCGAATTCTTTTCCTATGGTGTAAATATAGTATGATGCCAGGACAAAGAAAAAAAATGTTGCGAAGACAAAGAAGAACTCAAGATAGACTAATCCCGGGATACTCACGATATTACTCAATAGCCTTATTATTGTGAAGGACAAAACAGCAATAGAAGTTGCTAGAAAATTATTGGTAAAAATTCTCAATTGCGAGCTTGGTGATAGATTATATTTTGCCAGCAGCGTCCAGATTATTGCCAGTACACCAAAACTTAGAATTATAATAGCTAAGATAAGCTCTACAGTGTTAAATATTCTCGTTATGAAAAAAAATGCAACCGCTACAGCGAGGAATAGCGAAATTACTTTTGCGGTTTTGTATTTGTCGTTTTTCATAATTCCAATTGGATATCACAAAACTGTGTTAATTCATTTATTAAATCCTCGTTACCTTTCTTTTGGAGTGAAACAATTATTCCCTTTACCTTCCATGTTCTCATTTTTCCAGCAAGAAAATGAATAAACCTCGCTACTGTCCGTACTTCATTATATAACAGCAACGTGTTCAGGCTATCAAAAAAAAGGAATTTTTCATGCCCTGGCAAAGAAGTGACTGCCTGATCCATTGCTAATGAGATATCACTTAAATTTTCAGGAGTTCCTATAAACAAGCACTCCTTTGTTTTCTTTGTTTTTCCTCCAACGGTTTTTGTAATCGCATCGATGAACAATATTAATCTCGTATCTACTTTTGTTTCTTTTAAGATGTTTTTTATTGCCGTGTACGGCTTATTTAATGTAACATAAACCCCGGGTATTCCCATGTCTTTTGTCAGATACTTTATAATGTTTATATTTGTTTTTTGATAGTTTTTTGCCTGAACTGTGGCGAGAATGACAGAATTCTTCATATTCTTTAATTGATTAAATGCCTCTTTTTTCATCACTTTAAGATATAAGCTATACTGTATTTAAAGATTTATGTAAATTAAACCTTTAAAGGCAACACCTTACAGAATCTCCTTGAGAAAAATTTATCATTAATAGAAAGGATTATTTGGGATATAATGATTAAACGTCTGATGGAGATACTGGCCCTGGCGGAACAATACTCTCCTCTTCTTCTACCACACCTTCTACTTTTACAATTATTGATCCAACCATGGTGTGTTCAAGTGTACCAGTACCCAGCGTATAAGTCCCAATTATGTCTCCTCTGAATCTACTGCCTACAAGACCAATTTGTCCTGCAGGACAATTTATTGCTAGAATCTGTGATAATGCACCGTCTGCTATTGCTGCTGGGTCTACTGCTGCTTGATTTATATCAGCACAATCAGTTGCATCTGCTGTATCGCCATCTAAATTAGTATCAATGCCAATGGTTGAGAAGTCAACAGAATCACCAATACCATTTCTTATGATTAACTGAACTTGACCATTCACTCCGGCAGATGCATCAACTATAAATTCATCACAACCTAAACCTTGCATCAAAGTACAGCTTGATGGCAAAAATATACTTGGATTTAGAACACCAAAATATGCTAAAGCACCAATTGATAAAAGGACTGCTAATATTGCCCATCCATAAGTCATAATAAATTCTAATGCTGCTTGGCCCTTTTCCATTTTTGTGTTTCCCAAGAATAATAACTCATTGTGAATAATACAGCGATCAAAATATTAAAAATTATCAAAGGCAAGTATACTACATTATAAGATCCTGCCGCAATAACATTTCCAGTAATAACATTATTAAATTCCCTATTTTTATCAAAATTACCCAAGGTCAAACCATCTAGAACAGCCAACCATGTAAATAAAAACAAAATAAATACTACGCGTGAAGTTCTCATGATTATCTTTCACTATATGGAATATAAAAACCCTACTAATTACGACTGTGTTAAGTTAATTAATGCCCGCTCATTAA
>CAYIYF010000068.1:0-4214 GCA_964367575.1 Candidatus Woesearchaeota archaeon
GCATTTTTTAAAATAGTCATATAAACCCCTGGGGCTGGTGTTTGTTTTTTTGTTGCCATTTTTAGTATCCTCACTTGTTGTTGATACAGTTTTATAGTCATAACTCCTTTATAAACCTTTCTATCTGTGCTTACTTTAAAGTGACAACATAAATGCAATTCATTTAAGAATATATAAAATATAGGTCTGAAATGTCTCAAAAAATCATTCTACTGCACATTAAAGACCAGGCCGCAAAAGGCACGTATAGGCCTCTCTATGAAAGAAACCTCGTGACAAAACTTTCAAAAGAACTCAAAGGTTTAGGCCATAAATCAGTCAGGAGAAAATATCAGAGGATATTCATAGATATAAATTCAGACTCGAAGTTGCAAGACATCAAAGAAAAGCTTCTTTCAATGAAAGAAATAAATTATTTTTGTTTTCCAATAGCAATAAAAAATAATCTTGAAGAGATAAAAGAAACCTGTTTTAAAATTTTAAATGCATCAGATGCCAAGTCATTCAAGCCAAAGATAAAAATATCTTGCAGGTCTTTTCCTCTAACTGTTAAGGATCTTACAAGCGAACTTGGCAGTTACTTTATGAAGAAAACAAAGAAAGTCTTGGATTTTATAGAGCCAGAAATAACTATTTATGTTGAGGTTACAGAGAACGCATCATACATCTATGATGCAATTTATAAACAATGAAACATTATGAAAAAACATGAAAAGAGGCAATGTCATATCCCTGCAAAATGTCTGGAAAACCTATGAAATGGGTGCAACAAAGCTCCATGCAGTGAAGGACATCAATCTTGATATCCAGCAGGGAGAATTTGTTATCATTGTCGGTCCAAGCGGAGCAGGAAAATCAACAATGCTGGACATGATTGGTTGTTTGGATGTTCCATCGCAAGGAAAAATATTGTTGGATGGTCACGATGTTGCAAAACTCCATGAATCAGACCTAGCAAGAATACGTGGAAAAAAAATTGGATTTATCTTCCAGCAATTCAACTTAATTCCAACGCTTACAGCAGCGGAAAATGTCTACCTTCCCATGTCGTTCCAGAATGTTGATAGGACTCAAGGCATGGGGCGTGCAATTAGCCTTCTTAAAATGGTCGGACTTGGAGAGCGTTGCAACCACAAGCCAACAGAATTGTCAGGTGGAGAGCGTCAGCGTGTAGCAATAGCACGTTCTCTTGCAAACTCCCCTCAATTGATTCTAGCAGACGAACCGACAGGAAACCTTGATTCAAAAACAGGAAAAGAAGTGATGGACATGCTGGCAAACATACATCAAAGGGGCTCGACGCTAGTTTTAATCACTCACGACATCAACCTCACGCATCATGCAGAAAGGACAATATTTTTAAAAGATGGAATGATAGAGAAGATTGTAAAAAATAGTAAAAAGAGTGTGATGCATAATGAAGCTCATAAAAAATAGTACATTATTTGTTTTAATCTTAGTCTTGCTTCCATCAGTTCTTGCGCAGACCTTGCAGGTTGGGCTTGTGAATCAAGACCCTGATCCTGTGACAGCAGGTGATGTTGTTGAAGCTAAGTTCAAGATAGAAAATCTTTGGGAAACAACTAAGTATCCAATTGAAGTTGAGATAGCACCACAGTATCCATTTGCACTTTATTCTGGAAATGCAACAAAAAATATAGGGATCCTTAAAGGAGATCAGTTTGACAATGATGCTCAGATTGTAAGTTTCAAGTTAAAAGTTGATCCACAAGCAGTAGAGGGAGATAATGAAATAAATATAAATGTAAAGATGGGGGATACAGTATGGGTATATGATGAATCATTTTTTATTAATGTTAAAAATGAAGAATTAAGATTCAGATCTTACTTAAGAAATTCAGACATAATAAATCCTGGCTCAAAAGGTAAATTCTCAATAGAGTTTGCAAATGCAGGTGGTTATGATATTGAATTCCTAGAACTCCAGCTCATGCCTTCAGAGGATTACAAGCTTCTTTCAACAAGCGCTTACACTTACATTGGAGAATTGCAGTCAGATGACACAGAAAGCGAGGAATTTCAGATTTATGTTCCAGAAAATGTAGAGACAGTCCACATACCAATAAAAGTAAATTATGAGGTCAACGACAAGGATTATGAATCAGAGGAGACTTTAGTTTTAGAATTGCTTACAAGAGAAGAAGCAAAGAACATCGGCCTCATAAAAGAGAATTACACTCCTTACATCATTGTAGGCATAGCACTAGGAATCATCCTTATCTTTGTCTTTAGGAAATTCAGAAAGAGATGAGGTGATGTATTAATCATGCAAAGGTATGACTCTAACTCTATGCTCCTCGATAACACAAAATGATTTATCAAATTCTATCTCTTTAGCAATGACTTTTTTGAGAATCAATGATATGTAAGCAACATTTTGTGGATGAATTCTCAACAAGATGATGCCATGGCTCTTCATTTTTTTCTTAAAGACCATCTCACCAAAGTCCTTATCAAATGTGATAAAAACCATCTTTTTTTTATTGGCAAAAGTCAGAGCCTCTTGGTCTGTAATGCCTGGTTGGAGTGCGCTGAGGGAAACAATATCAATATTTTCTTTTTGCAAGTTTTTAACAACATCTAAAGGAATGTTTTCATCAGCAAGAAAAGTCATTATTCAATAGAATAGAGTGTTTCTAATTTCATTGCATGCGCAGAATATTCTAAAGCAGCCAAAATATCCTCTACTTTTAGTTGTGGATAATTCGCCAAGATTTCCTTATTTGTCCATCCTTGTGCCAACAACTCTAAAATAAAGTCCACACTTATGCGCGTGCCTTTAATGAGGGGCTTCCCTGCCAGAATCTTCTCATTCATTTCTATCCTTTTTCTCCAGTTCTTGTTCATAACGAATTTATTAATGAAAAGATATTTATAAACTTTTAGTCAAAAATTCCTTAAAATTTCCGAATAACCAAAAAACATGCAGAAAATGCTTAATCTCTCCTTTCAAATGCCTAACAACTAGGTATTTAAAGAAGATTTATTTTAATTTCAAAAAGAGGGTAAATGATATTAAATTATCTCAGAATTGTATACTCTTCTCTAAAAAGGAAGAAACTTAGAAGCTGGCTTACTCTAATAGGGATTCTTATTGGCATAGCCGCAGTCATATCTTTAATCTCTCTTGGAGAAGGCATAAGCAATGCAGTATTGGCGCAATTTGATTTTCTCAATCCTGATGTTCTTACAGTTACTGCAGAAGGCATTCAGCAAGGGCCTCCAGGAACAGGAGTCATGAATCCACTTAAGAAAAGTTATGTTGAAGACATAGAAAAGATTCATGGCGTGGAACTTGCAATGGGGCGTGTCATTGAAGATTCCCAGTTATTTTTCAATGGAAAATCTGATTTCTCTTTTGTTGGTAGTTTTCCTACTGAAGGAGACAAAAACGCAATGCAAAAAATAGCAAGCTTTGAAGTCGAAAAAGGAAGTATGCTGGAACAATCAGATACTTTTGATATCGTAATAGGAAATGATTTTACAAACTCAGATGTTTTTGGTCAGTCGGTTGAATTAAGGGATGAAATAACAATAAAAGAAAAAAAATTCAAGGTCAAGGGAATTCTCAAGAAAAAAGGAAGTTTTATTATTGATCATACTATAATAATGAATGAAGACACTCTTCGTGATATTTATGAAGTTGAGGACGATTATGATTTGATAGCCGTCAAAGTTTCACCTGGCTCAGATATGAATCAAGTTAAATTCGGCATAGAAGATTATCTAAGAGACGAGAGAGATGTTGAAGAAGGTTCTGAAGACTTTATTGTTGAGTCGCCAGAGGAAGCTTTAAGCTCATTGAACAGCACATTGTTTGGAATTCAGTTGTTTGTTTATATGATAGCGGCAATTTCAATAATTGTTGGAGGTATAGGAATTGCCAACACAATGTACACTTCAGTATTAGAAAGAACAAAAGAAATCGGAATAATGAAATCCATAGGCGCTAAAAACTCGCAGATACTTTCAATGTTCCTTGTAGAATCAGGGATGCTCGGGCTTCTTGGAGGTTTTTTAGGAGCAGTAATTGGAATTTCTCTTGCTTTGGGTCTTGCTGCTGCAGGTAACAGTTTTCTTGGAGAAGATTTGATTTCAGTTAATATTTCTTTTCCTCTTGTGGTATTAACATTATTATTTTCATTCATAATAGGAATAATATCTGGAATAACTCCTGCAATAAAAGCATCCAG
>CAYIYF010000069.1:0-4214 GCA_964367575.1 Candidatus Woesearchaeota archaeon
ATTCTCAATATCCTGCCGATGTTTCTTACTCAAACTACCATGATGTGCTCCAATATTTTCTGTATAATTCTTTGGAAAATGCTCCTTAAGATGGTGTACAACGCGTTCAGTTCCAGCTCGTGTATTCGTAAATATCAATGTTGTTTTATGTTCTTGAATCAATTTATCAAGAAGCTTATACAATTCTCTTTGCATTTTCTCCGATGTTGTTCCAATCAAATCTGCAACAGGACTCATAACTTCAAGATCAAATTTCTTCAAGAATCCAACATTGGCAATCTTGCAGTTTCTTTCGCTTCCAACAAGAAATTTTGCAACTTCTTCGATAGGCTCAACAGTGGCGCTTAAGCCAATTCTCGCAAGGTTTGGAGACTGCTTTTGTAGCCGTTCCATGCTCAAACCCAAGTGCACGCCTCGTTTGTTGTCTGCCAATGCATGGATCTCGTCAATTATTGCCCAGTTAACATCAAACATCAATTCCCTGAACTTCATGCTGCTCAGCATCAATGCCAAGGATTCTGGCGTGGTAATAAGAATATGTGGGGCTTTCTTTAACATTTTCTGCCGTTCACTAACAGTTGTATCTCCTGTCCTCACAGCAACGCGTATATTCAAGTCAATGCCTTCTTCTTTTGCAAGTGCTTGTATTTCCTTTAAAGGTTCCTCAAGATTTTTTCCAATGTCATTGTTCAACGCTTTCAAGGGGCTAATGTAAACGGCATACACTCGATCTTCAAGAGACTTTGACATTGCCAAGTTCACAAGCTCGTTTATTATGCTCAGGAAAGAAGTCAAGGTATTATGAAGAATTATTCCTCCATGACCTCCAACGAAATTTTGTACGTTTGGGACGGTTAAATCAACAACTTTGCCTTTATAGTAAAATTCCTTTTTTTTCGTAATGCGAACCCACGCGATATCAGAGTTGAGTAAGGGCTGTGTTTCCTGCAATAGTGAGGAGGAAATAGGAGAGGGGTTGAGAAGTAGAAAATGGTCAAGTTGTTTTAGTGCAGTAGATGTTATAAATCCAGTTCTTCTCACAACTTCATAGACATTTCCTAGTGTCTTTTTAAAATCTAAATCAGAAGTGAATAGTTTTGAAAGTGCGCGTATTTTTTTATAATCAAATTTAAACTTTCTTATATGGCCTCCAGAAGCCTTTTTTTTGATATGCTGCATCAGGAGATGTTTCTTAGGGTGAACAATATCTATCTCCTTTAAGAAGGTTCTCAAATCATCCATACCTTGGATAGTCAGAGTATGATAAAGGCGTTTTGTTTTGTTTTTTGTGTTGGTAGCGCAGTTATAGATTTTTGTTAAGGAAGGCAGTATACCAAATGAGAGAAGAATATAATTAAGAGTTTCTATTTTGTTTTCATTTGCTTGAGATAGCCTAATTTGTCTATTTTCTGGAATTGTCGCTTCTAAAGAAAAAAATACGTTCAAAAATTCTGATTTCAATTCCTGAGAGGTATTCAAGATCCATGAAGGTAAAGGGACATATCTTCCTCTGCCTCTTTTGATATCGAAAAGGTCACACAAAAAGTAACAAAATGCCGTCGAGTGAATGGAGTAGTCTTTATCACTATTTTTATGTTTTACAAATTTTTTATCAAAAAAGTCTTTTGTAGTCTTAAAAAATTCTTGTAGTAATCCTTTTCTATTTTTTTGCGAGATCATAAGACTAGTTCCTAGCTTATAATCTCCTATGAGACCCTCAGAAAATACAAATGCAAGCCAGCGCATGAGCCGTTTATCGGCCTTTTTCGGATATAGGAAGGAATGAAATTTACCAGATCCATCTTCAATAACAATTCTGTTATCTTCAAAATCAATAGAAGGAAGCTCTTTTCTGAAATAGGAATATATCTTCAATGTTCTTTTTGTGGATTTTTGATTAAAAAAATAATGGAAGAGAGTAGTAGCAGATATGCCTGTTTTTTTAGAGAGTGATGCATAAGAGTCTCCCAATAAGGCTTTTATGATATGTAGATCTTTCCTTGCTAGGTGAGAAAAATGTTGAAAATTTGAAGTTTTTAATTTAATTGAAAGATAGGTATCATAATCCACCACATTTTTTGATCTTTTTCTGGCTTTAGCAACGGCATTCTTCACGTCAAACAGTATCTCTTTTTGTGGTAATTCTATTCTTCGGGATATGGCGATTCGATCTCCTTCTACAACATCTTTTGAGGGAATCCATTGGGCAGTACCATTTTTTTCAACAAGAAGAGGGTGATCTTTGCTAAGTTTTACTTCTCGCCCATATTCTGTTTCTATCTTTATGAGAGTGTCATCACTTTCTTCTACATACACCATCGCTTTATTTTTATTTATTTTTCCATCATTTAAAGAAAAGCATTGAAGACAATCTATTGCATAAAGTTTTCCTGTTTTATCAAAGGGCAAAATAAAAGTTCCATTTTTTGTTGCCAAGTCTATCATTTCTTGGCCAGTTTTTATTGATACGTGACCATCGTGATCAATAAGCATAGGTGTATCTGGCGTGACACATTTTGTTCCCCCAGTTGGTGCACTTATTAGGATATTATTCCGTTCATGAATCTCAATAACACCATATGTTTGTGGCAGTGAAAAATCCTCGAATTTAGAAAAGAACCACTTCTTTACTAATGGGTTTAGAATCTTATTCAGCGCTTCCTTCTCATGGGCATTCTTCATGTAGGTTATTCTTGCATCTAAGTCTGTCATAAACCATCCAGGAAAAATAGTGTTTTTAAACCTTGTAGCCCAGGCCCAAGAAATGCAATAAATGCCTTTATTTCTCGTAAGCTATCAGGTAAAGCACACCTACGCCAAGAGCCAGGTTCTTCAACAAAAACTCTCCTTGTAGCGTAAGTATCGGAAATTGTGAGAAAGCCATCTCAGGTTTGCTGAAGAATAGCAACAAAGTGCCGGCTAAATGCACTAATATAAAGATTTCAGCTTGCCTAAGAAGAACCTTCAACAAAAGGCATGTACCTACAATCACCTCAAATAACCCCAGGACAAAAAACATGCCTTTGAAGGAAAAAATAGGATAAGCCGTGACGACAAATTCATACACCGGGCTTACATTGAAAACCTTAAGTGCACCAAACCAGAGGAATATAACGCCTAAAGAAATTCTCATCCATTCTCTAAGATGATCTTTTGACCATTTCAGTAAAAATGCCCCTAGCACCATTTTTTTCATTGAAATAAGAGAAAGCAATTTAATTTATAAATGTTGCGAGAAAAGTAATGTTGGAATTTATTCTGTATCTAACAAGTTTATAATCTCTTTTGTCCAAAAAATTTGTATCTTCGATTGTTTTTTCAGCAATTTATCATGCGTCCATAATGGGCAGTCATTCTTTAATGCAAGCGCAATGAAATCCGCATCATCAAGGAATTCTGTTTGCTTTTCTTGCGGTATTTCCTTTGATAATGTCTTTACTTTATTAAAATACTCCTTGTAGTAATTTAATGCAATAAACTCCACTCTTAGAGCAAGATCTTTTTTTAACTCTTGAAATTCAGACTCAGTTATATTTGCTTTGTTTTTAATATAATCTTTATAATTATTGATTTCCTCTAAAGCCTTTTCAGGTGCAATTAAATTTAATTGATAAGTTGCTAACCTTCTAAAGATAGAGTTCTTCCAGAAAAAAGTGAATAAAATATTTGAATCAACAACAATCCTCATCTAGATTAACCCTTTCTTTTTTAGTTCTTCAAATCTCCCTTTTCTTGCTTTTTGCTGTAATTTGACAGCCCACTCAGCAATATCACTTTCTTTTTTGAGGTCTTCCAGCATTTTTTCCTTCCAGCTAAGCTCTTCTGTCTTTTCTATGATTGCCTTCCTAATAAAACCAGACCAGTTCATTTCCGGAAATTTTTCCATTTTTTTCTTTATTTCTTCTGGAACTGCCAAAGTAATGCTTACCATTTTTAGCCTCTTATGTTAAAAAACGTAAATACGTTTAAATATTTAAGTCTTTCTGTCATTTTGTTATCCTTAATTCATAGTAATTGTTAATACAAATTATGACAGAATACCTAAGTATAGATGAATTAATGAAAAGCCATGCTTTCCAGGAACAGCGACTCAATAAACAAGTTTTAGCTACTCTTTGTTATCTACCAAAAGATATTTAATCAAATTACCATTCTTTTTACATAAATGAAACACAGCAAGAAAATCACAGTAATTCTCTTAACATTATTTCTAT